>DATGND010000257.1:0-2307 GCA_035306925.1 Bacteriovoracaceae bacterium
GATCGATACTTGTCAGAAGTTTCATCTAAACCCAACAGAGATATTCAACACCATCAAGTACAAGACAAACTTCAATAAAAATTGTGATCTCCAGGGAGAAGTAGGTATCAAACTCCTTGTTCCATTCCCCATAAAAATGGAGGTTAAAAACCTCTCCCATTATAAGAAACTTCTAGGAACGGGAAAGATCAATCTAGGCTTAGAGAATCCTCCCAAGATCCTTGCTGAAATCACTAAAGGTGAACTTAAAGGCAAAGATACTATCTACTTTAATGCTTATTATTCAGGAGAAGTCCTTCCTGCCAAAACATTGAAAGTTAAACCGGGAACTGAAAGTGTGAGAGTGGAAATTTATGATAAGGCGTTTTCAAAAATCAAAGAGACATTTCATCTTAAAATAAAATAGGCCTCTTAAAAGAGGCCTATTGTTTAGAAATAATATCTCGCACCGAGAGCGAAATGAAATTCAATACCAATCTTGGAAATGATATCTACTACAGGGGCCACTTCCGCAAATACATCAGCATTTCTTTCTTCAATAAAGTGAGTTAACCCTACAGGTAACCTCACTCCTATTTCAAGCCCATCAGAAAATTCCATACGTCCACCTACCCCATAATATAAATCCAGAGGGTGAACATCGTTATAAAACAAGACTGCTTTTTGATGGAATAAATAATCAGAATGAATACTAAGTTCAGTTTTTCTACCAAATGAAAACCCCATTCCCCCGTCTATGGCCTTAGTATTGTCTAACCAGTATTTTCCATTTACTCCGGTAGGGTTACCAAACATCATCCCTGCGCCTATTTTCTTTTCAAGAGCAAAGGCAGAAAAAGAACAAAATAAAAGCAATACTCCAAGAAACTTCATAGCACACTCCATTGATTTTTTGAGATTTTAAGAATGTCTAAAAATATTGTCAAAGGAGAAACGAAAGAGGTTACCACCTACCAGCAAGGAATATCCATCGCCCATAGAAATAAAGAGAAAAAGCCGTTAATAGATGCCACACGGAATGAAATTGAAAGAGAGATTCAGCTGAGCAGAAAATTTTGTTTTCATCTAAAATAAAAAAGAAAAATCCAAGAATAAGAAGACCCAAGCTTTTTTTAAAGTAGGATGAGTTTAGCCATGAGCGAAGGTATTTAAAGTGATAAAAAAGAACAATGCTAAAAATCAGGAGAGTTAAAGCGATCTTCGGAATCTTTCCTAAAAAAAACATGATAAGAATAATCACACCATAACTCAGACCGATAGCAATAACACTCTTCCATTTTGCTCTTAAATACCCGGGATGCATCACTACAGGAAAGAGCATTAAAGTGATAATAGAAGCAAAATCTAAGGCCATAAAAAGCTGTGTGAAACTTGCGTGCCCCATATGGCTGGCAAAACCTAGAACAATGCATAGTGAGGCCCAAAGTTTTTCATGGAAAGTCTTGGTGAACTTAAATAAATAGATCCCTACAAGCCAATAAACGATTGAGGACCAAAAATTAACAGGCTGTCTGATCCAGGCATCAAGATGAATCAACTCACATCCACAATTATCAGGAAGACATGCTGTTTGTTTTAAATGGTGCCAGATCATTATTCAGATCTCACGGGAAAATAAAAAAGGGCCCCATCAATGGAACCCCTTTAAGACAAGTTCTATGCTTCTAGCTTCCGCAAGAAACACAGGCTTCAGGATTATCTAGAGAACACATTAAAGCTTCCTGTTGTTGGGCCATTGATTTAACAGCAACAGGTTCTTTAATAGTGAACTTAATTGCATCTACAGCTGGACGAGTGCGCAGATAGTACATACCGGTCTTAAGACCAAGTTTCCAAGCTGTGAAGTGAAGTGAAGATAGTTTACCAAAGTTAGTATCTTCCATATGGATGTTTAAGCTCTGAGACTGATCGATGAAAGCACCACGGTCAGCGGCCATCTCAAGGATAGACTTCTGCTTAATTTCCCACACAGTTCTATACATTTCTTTAAGCTCAGTCGGAATTTCTTCAATGTACTGAACAGAACCATTGTGAGCAATGATTCTATCCTTCATTTCCTCATTCCAAAGTCCAAGCTTAATAAGATCACGTACCAGAAACTTGTTAACAATCGCAAACTCTCCGGAAAGAACACGACGTGTATAGATGTTTGAAGTTACAGGCTCAATACATTCGTTGTTACCCAGAATCTGAGATGTAGAAGCTGTAGGCATTGGGGCCATAAGAAGAGAGTTTCTTACTCCATACTGCTTAATTTTGGCACGTAGAGATGTCCAATCCCAACGGTCGCTTACTTCAACTCCCCAT
>DATGND010000258.1:0-19282 GCA_035306925.1 Bacteriovoracaceae bacterium
TGAGTTCCGTGTAACGGAGATGAGAATTATTGGACAAAACAATCGTGAGAACCTTCTAGCGGCGATTACTGCTTGTAAGGCCCTAAAAGTATCTGATGCTGCTATTCAATACTGTATCGAGAAGTTCCCTGGTATTCCTCATCGACTTGAATTCGTCATTGAGAAAAATGGTGTTCGTTTTTATAACGACGCTAAGTCGGAAACAATGGAGGAATTAAAAACTTCTCTTATGGCCTTTAAAGATCCAGTTATTCTCATTGCTGGTGGTAAGGAAGTTGAAGATACTCCTTTTGATAAGTACTTTGACGTTATTAAAGAGAAAGTACGTGTCATGGTTTTAGTTGGTGAAGTTAAGGAGTCTATGAACCGACTTCTAGGTGAAGCAACTCAAACGTATTTAGTAGGTTCTTTTGATGAGTCTGTTCTACTGGCCTATCAAAAATCTCGTACAGGTGATGTTATTGTTCTTTGCCCTGGTAACGAAGGAACGGATGTATTCCGCGATTATGAGGAAAAGGGCAATTACTACAAAAAGCTCATTTTCCAACTCTAAGTTATTCCCCACTTTGCATTTACAAGTTACACTAAAAGAAATCCCTTCTTTTGGTGTAACTGTATATGCAAGATACTAGACAAGAAAAATTAACTACTTATTTTTTAATCAATATATTCTTCATCGTTCTCTTTGGTGTCATCATGGTTTTTTCGGCCAGTTATATGTATGCCAAAGAAAACATGGGAAGCTCTTATTACTTCTTAGCAAAGCAATTAGTGTTCATTTTGATTGGTCTAGGTGCTGCTTGGGTTGTTTCAAAGGTAAAGGTTCTCTTTCTTTACAAACAGGCCTATTTCATCAATGCCTTTATGTGTTTTATCGTATCCCTGACCCTTCTTCCTGGAATCAGTGTTTATATTAAAGGATCTCGTCGTTGGCTTAACCTGGGCTTTATGAACTTACAGCCAGGGGAGTTTTTGAAATATAGTTTAATGCTTGCAGCGATTAAGTATTTTGAAAACTTTGATAAGTATTCACCTAAGCAGCGAGTGTTGTATCTCACAGGACTTCTTTATCCCTTAGGAGTCTTTGTCTTACAGCCTGATTTTGGAACTTTCTTTATCTGTTCAGTGATTATTGCTTTCATTGCATTTCTTTCGAATTTTCCACGTAAATACTTTTATTCTGCAGTTGTGGCCGGCGGAGTCGGAGCGGTGGCCATTCTATTTGCAGCTCCATATCGGGTAAAACGAATACTTGCCTTTCTGGACCCTTGGCAAGATCCACGTGGGACAGGTTTCCAAATCATTCAATCTTTTCTTGCTTTTGCTAATGGCTCTTTTACCGGTCAAGGATTAGGTAATAGTAATGAGAAACTGTTTTATTTGCCGGAAGCTTATAACGACTTTATCTTTTCCGTTGTTGGTGAGGAGTTAGGTTTTATAGGTGTGATGGTGACGATCATGATGTTTATTTCCTTTACGTTTATCGGATTTAAACTGGCCATCTCACTTAAGTCGCGGGTTGGTCAAATCTTATGCACGACCATTATCTTCTCTATTTCTTTTCAGGCCTTCCTTAATATGGGAGTGGTTTTAGGAGTTCTGCCTACTAAGGGATTAAACCTACCTTTTATTAGTTATGGCGGTTCTTCTATGGTGGCCAACTTGGTAGCTCTGGGATTCTTTTTTGCCTGTTTAAGAATTAAAAATCAGGATCAAAAAATCCTCAAGACAGTTAATGAGTCAGAAGCATTAGCAACTTTTAATAAAGCGTTCGGACGATGAAAAAAAAAGTTTATTTGGTAGCAGGTGGAACCGGAGGACATATTAATGCAGCAATCGCTATCGGTGAAAAACTAGAAAGTGAAGGCCTTGATATTGAATATTTAACCGGGACTAGAGAGCTGGATTACAAATTGCTCTCCTCTTACAAAACTCAGCATCTTGATGCAAAACCATTAAGAACTAAGAACCCCCTTCAACTCATCAGAAATATTCTGAATAACTTAAAAAGCTTTTGGAAAATTTTAAAAAACTTTCAAGAGACACGACCTGTATTTGTGGTTGGGGCCGGAGGTTATGTTTGTGGACCGACACTTTTAGCTGCATATTTGTTAGGGATAAAAGTTTATATCATTGAGCAAAATGCTGTGATGGGACTTACAAACAGGTTGTTAAGTTTTTTTTCTTCAAAGATTTTTGTTCATTTTGAAAAGACACTTGGTTTAAGGCCAAGAGATATGCATAAAGTTCGGGTTGTGGGAAATCCAACAAGATCCACCATAACACCCGTTCCTTTAAAAGAGCCGCAAGAAAAACTACATGTTTTGGTCTTTGGTGGAAGTTTAGGAGCTAAGCAAATCAACGATACGATCTTTTCCTTACTTAAAAATCCACCTTTTAAAGAAATGGTGATTCACCATCAGACTGGTACTGAGACGGTTGAAGTATCTACTGAAGTTGAGTATGTGAACAGCAAGTATATTGATAATATGCAAAGAGAGTATGAATGGTGTGATGTGATTATCAGCCGAGCTGGTGCCAGTACCATTTCTGAGCTCTCCATTATTAAAAAGCCTGTTCTTATTTTTCCTTATCCTCATGCAACAGATAATCATCAATACCATAATGCGAAAATATTCCAGGAGTCTTCAGACTTTAGCGTTTTTGTTCTTGATCCCAAGATTGCACTTGAAGAAGGTGTCATTCAGGTAAAGGATTTTCTAGTCAAGGCCAAAAATAAGGAGTTAAAGTACACTCAAGCACCTTCACAAGGAAATAATACTTGTGAAGCCATTGTGAGGGAGATTTTTGAAGATGTTGGGATGGCTTAAACAAACAAAACTACATTTTATCGGTATCGGTGGTATCGGCATGAGTGGTATTGCCGAAGTATTATTAGGATATGGCTACCAAGTAAGTGGCTCTGATTTAAACTCTTCTGCTGTTACCAAGAAATTGGAAAGTAAGGGGGCCAAAATCTTTTACGAGCATGTTGGTACCAATGTAGAAGATGCCGATTTAATTATTTATAGTTCAGCTATCAATCATCAAAACCCTGAAGTCATTCGCGCAAAAGAATTAGGAATTCCTTTAATCCGTAGAGCAGAAATGCTGGCTGAATTAATGAGGCTTAAGTACGGAATTGCCATTGCAGGTTCTCATGGCAAGACTACGACTACTTCCATGGTCGCCTCTATCTTCAATGCCTCTAGCTTCGATGCTACTCATATAATCGGCGGAATTGTAAATCACCTGGGTGGTAATGCTAGAAAAGGTGATGGGGAGTTTTTAATTGCTGAAGCAGATGAGTCCGATGGTTCATTTTTATATTTGAATCCGATCATGGCGGTTTTAACTAATGTGGATAATGATCATCTGGATCACTACGGAAGTGTGGATAAGATCAAGGAAGCTTTCAGCGAATTTGTGAATAAGGTTCCTTTTTACGGACGAGTGGCGCTTAATGCCAATGATGAAGCCTCTGTTGAATTAAAGAATGAAGTAAAGAGGTCTATCGTTTGGTACGGTTATGACTCCAAAGATATTCCACTGGATTATGAAGCCAAAAATATCAAGCTGTCAGCTTCAGGATCTTTCTTTGATCTTTATCATAAAGATCAATTTGTCATGAACGTTGAGTCACACCTTCTAGGTATGCATAATGTATCCAATACTCTCGCAGCGATTGCTATTTGTCATGAAGCAGGAATCAATTGGGATGACATTCATAAAGGTTTGAAAGACTTTAGAGGGGTAGGCAGACGTTTGGAAAAAATTTGGGAGAAAGATTCTTTTGTGGTGTTTGATGATTATGGTCATCACCCTACAGAGGTCACGGCCACCATTCAGGCCTTAAAAGATGTAGACGAGCGTCCGTTAACAGTTGTTTTTGAGCCTCATCGCTACAGTCGCACTCAAAGTTTTTGGCAAGAGTTTCATGATTGTTTTAAAGGAGTGGATGAAATTTTTATTTCTCCTATTTATCCGGCAAGTGAACAACCAATCACTGGTATTACCTCCGAAGAGCTAGTAAGTAGTATGAAGAAGCAAGGTTATCAAGCTTCATTTATTTCTTCTTTGGATGAAATGAGTAAATTGATTGATGAACGTAAAAATGATCAAAGAATTTTTTTAAGTCTTGGCGCTGGTGCAATTTCAAAAAAAATTAGAGAGATATCATTGTGTCTATAGGGAGTAAGATTAAGAACATTGAGGGAGTGGAGTTCACACCCTCTGCCGACCTGACGAAGATGACGACTTTTCGTTTAGAGTCGCAAGCTGATCTTGCTATCGTGCGATCGAAGGATGCTTTATCTCGTTTAATAAAAGTTCTTTATGAGCATCAAATTCCGTATCTTGTGCTTGGCTTAGGGGCCAATCAAATTTTACCTCAAACAATAAATGCACTAGTTATTCATTTGAAGTTTGAGTTTGATTCAGCAGTGTTGGCAGATTATCGCGAGTCCTATGAGTTGCCAGCTTCTCTGAGTCTTACCCATCTCACTTCAGCAGCGGTTAAGCATGGTCTTTCTGGTTGGGAAGTGTTTACTGGAATTCCTGCAACATTAGGTGGTGCCATCTATATGAATGCAGGAACAAATCTTGGAGAGATCGGTTCCTTGATCGAAGAGGTCTATTTAATTGATAAAACTGGTCAGCCTAAAAATCATAAAGTCACTACTCAAAGTTTTAGTTACCGGAAAAACCATTTTGTAGAAGATGGTGATGTGATTGTAGGGGCAAGAATTTCTCATCGGGGCAAAGATGAGAGTATCCCTGGGAAAATTAAAAACTATCTTGAGTATCGTAAGAACACTCAACCACTGGCCACCAAAAACTGTGGTTGTGTTTTTAAAAATCCAGCTAAAGGCTCTCAAGCGGGCAGACTTATTGATCAATTAGGACTTAAAGGTTTTTGTCGTGGTGGGCTTCAAGTCTCTTTAAAGCATGCTAATTTTGTTGAAAATAAATCCAGCTCAAATTGGGATCAGTTTAAAGACTTAACAGACACCATTAAATGGCAGATGAATATGTTTTATGGTTTTGAATTTGAATTGGAAGTGAAAATCCCCTATCATTAATCCATGGGGAAATCTATTTTAGCATCAATTTTCATTCTTTTTGCCAACTCTGCTTGGTCTTCTATCCCTGAGAGTTTTACTCAGAATAACATTCGTTATCAGACATTTTTCGGTGAGTGCCCTTCCAAATCTTCTGGAATGTTCTCACTGTTGGTGATGAAAGAGTTTGAGAAAAATCGCTCACTCAAAGAAGTTAAAGAAAAAATTCTAAGTGAAAGATGGGATGAAAAATATTTTTTATCTGACTATCGAATTAGTTATAACCCCGTAAGTAAATCTCTAAAAATTTCTATGGATTGCCCAAATGCTTTGGCGAAGGTGCAAGTTTATAAGTCTACAGGGGAAGAGCATTATTCCGCTATTCTTGGTGACAACAACAAATTATATGAGCCCCATTACGAGAATCTTTTAAGAATTGAAAAAAAATTAAATCACCACCTTCCTCTTCTGGCCTTATCAGCTGAACAGTTAGAGCAAGGCCCTTCAGCAGAGCTTACTCACTTTATTAATAAAATGTCCCCGAATCTGCGAACGAAGATCTCTGAAATTATTTTAAGTAAAAACAACGAGTTAACAATTGTGTTCAGTTTAGCAGGCAAGGCCACCAGTGTTTTCATGGGGGCAGATTTGTGGGGTGAAAAAATTACAAAACTAGACAAAATTGTGGGCTATGTAACTAAAAACAAAAAGTATCCCAAGAGTATTAACTTAGTTAATGCGAAAAAGGTTGTTGTCAAGTTTTGAAACAAAATACTAGAATTTAGTGGTGGCATATGAAATGCCACTAAAACAGAATGAATCTGCCTCTTCAATATGAAGAGATTTTGAGAAGGGAATCTCATGAGTACCAAAAGTGTTATTGTCGCTTTGGACATCGGGACTACAAAAGTTTGCACATTGATCGCACAAAAGAATGGCCAGTCGCTGGACATTTTAGGTGTTGGATCGCATCCCTCCCATGGCCTGAAAAAAGGCTCGGTCGTTAACATCGAAAAAACAGTTCAGAGTATTAGGTCTTCTATCGAAGAAGCTAAGCTCATGGCAGGCCTTGATTCATTAGAATCAGCAACGATCGGTATTGCTGGAAATCACATCTATTGTTTTAATTCGTCTGGCGTTGTTCCTGTTAAGAACAAAGATATTACTCAAGCCGATGTTGATCGAGTTATTGAAGCAGCTAAGGCTGTTCTTATTCCAAGTGATCGTGAGGTCATTCACGTTATCCCTCAAGAGTTTAAAGTTGATAATACTTCAGGAATTAAAAATCCTGTTGGTATGTTCGGTAGCCGTTTAGAAGTAAACGTACATATCGTTACCGGTAAGACCCCTCTTATACACAACCTGGTAAAATGTGTTGAACAAGCGGGTCTCAAGGCCAACTCCATCATTCTACAACCTCTAGCTTCTTCACGTTCTGTTCTTTCTCAAGAAGAAAAAGAGTTAGGTGTTGTTCTCATAGATATTGGTGGTGGAACAACTGACGTTGCCGTCTGGAAAGATGGAAGTCTTCTTCACTCTCAGATTATTCCTGTTGGTGGGAATCACTTTACTAATGATTTAGCCGTAGCTCTAAAAGTTCCTCATAATGAAGCAGAAAGAATTAAGCTTAATCACGGAACCGTAGCAGCAACAAAAATGAACGATACATTTGTGACTGTACAAGGACTGACTGGAACTAAACCAAGAGAAGTTCCTGTGAGCTTGATTGGAGATGTCCTTGCTTCACGAGCAGAAGAACTTTTCTTTGTGGTGAAAGATATTGTTAATGAAAGAGGTCTAGATCACGAAATCACTGGTGGCTATGTCATTACTGGTGGTGGAGCTCTAGTTAAAAACTTAGCTGAGTTAGCAGAATATATTTTAGAGAAGCCCGTTAAGATTGGTTTCCCTCAATCATTTGGTGGCATGACTTCAGCTATGCAACACCCGAAGTTTTCAACAGTGCTTGGCCTTCTTCAGGAATCTCATCATGTTTCACGTGCAACTGCTCGTGAGGAAGAGAAGTTCGAAGAAGAAACTGAAATTGATATGTTTGATAAAATTGGTAGATCCTTTAAAAACATTTTTAAAGAGATCTTTTAATCCGGAGGATTCCTATGTTCGATATTGCTGAAAATACTGACCTACCTACAGGTGCTCGCATCAAGGTAATCGGAGTTGGTGGAGGCGGCTGTAATGCTGTTAACACGATGATTCGCTCTGGATTAACAGGAGTTGAGTACATTGTTGCAAATACCGATGCTCAGGCTCTCAATGCCAATATGGCCGGAACAAAAATTCAACTTGGCGGAAATGTTACTAAGGGTCTAGGGGCCGGGGCAAATCCAGAAGTTGGTAGAAAAGCAGCGATTGAAGATTATGAAAAGCTTTCTGAAGTACTAGAAGGTGCAGACATGGTTTTTGTAACTGCCGGTATGGGTGGTGGAACTGGAACTGGTGCAGCTCCAGTGATTGCAAAACTTGCTCGTGAAATGGGCGCCCTAACTGTTGGAGTTGTTACAAAGCCGTTTGCTTTTGAAGGAAAAAAACGTTCCCGCCAAGCAGAAGAAGGAATCAGAACTCTGGAAGAATCAGTGGATTCTCTTATTTGTATTCCTAACCAAAGACTACTTCAACTTGCAGGTGAAGAACTTTCTTTAGTCGATACATTCAAAGCGGCTGATGAAGTTTTACTAAATGCTGTTCAAGGTATTTCTGACCTAATTAATAATACGGGTCTTATCAACGCTGACTTTGCTGACGTAGCTACTGTTATGACTAATAAGGGTCTTTCTCTTATGGGTACAGGAATTGCATCTGGTCCAGATCGTGCTATTAAAGCTGCTAAGCAAGCTATCAGCTCACCTCTTCTTGAAGATGTAACTATTGATGGAGCTACTGGTATTATCATCAATATCTCTGGTAATGCTTCTCTTACAACTCATGAAACAAACCAAGCTGTAACTCTGATCATGGAAGCGGCTGATGAGGATGCTGAGATTATTTTTGGTACTGTGATTGATGATTCTCTTAATGAAGATCTAAAAGTTACAGTTATTGCTACTGGTCTTCGTACTGCGAGAAAAGAAGCTCAAGCAGCAACACCGGTAACTAAAACAGAAGAACCTGTTACTCAAAAGCCGGTAACTCAAGCTACAGAGACACCTGCTACAACTATGACGACGCAAGCAGCACCTGCTGCTCCGAAATTTGAAGCAGAAGTAAGACAAGAAGTAAGACCAGAAATTAAAACAGCTGCTCCAAAAGTAAGCACTCCTGTTGAAACTCCGGCAGAAGACTATGCTGTTAAAGAAGAGATCGTCTTTGATTACGGCATGGCCGATGATAACAAGCCAAAAATTAATTGGGCCGAAAAGCTTCAAAGTGCTGCCAGTAAGTATGAGTCACAAAAGACTACAGAAGTAAGAAATGAAAGAGAGTTTAATTCTTTTGAAAGTCATACTTCTGAACATAAAAATGATGGCCATGTTGCTTCAAGAGAAAGCCGAATTAAGTCCATCGCAGAAAAGTTAGGCTTCTTTAACTTTGATGAGGACGAGTTTGATACTCCTTCCTTCATGAAAAAAGAAAGAAGTCCTGATCAACAAATCTAAAAAATAAAGGCTCCTTTGGGAGCCTTTTTTATTCTTCTAAGAGTTCTTTAACTTGTTCCGCTTGGTTCTCTTGAGCGTAGAGGACGAGGTAAGTTTCAATAAAATCACTATCTACATCAATCTTATAGTGAGTCTCGATATAAGTCGGAATTTTGTGTTCAGTAAAAATTAACTGTTTCTTATCATAGAGGCGGACTCCCGCTTCTGGATCAGAACTACTGGTTTTAAGAGTGAGAATCTCCTCCCACTGGTTTCTGAGAAAGACGGCCATGTGCTCTTTACAAAAATAAATACTCTTCATCGGCCGGATACATTTATTGCAGAAGTACTTCCCACACATCCCGCATTGGACTTCACCGGCTTCTTCAGGGTGAATAGGACAAAAGATATTTTCGGCAACGGGATTGGTAAACTCAATTCCTTCTAATCTTTTTTTAATTTCAGGGTGGTAGTGCTCATAAGCACTTTTAGGAGTTTCTGATGGTGCCGTCTGATTGATGGACTTTTTTTCAGAGAGAAGTCTATAAACTAAGTAACCCAGAAGTCCTAAAACAATGAGTAGGACAATATTCAAGATAACAATGCTTATAAGAAGAGTTGTTTCCATTAATAAAGATGAACTTCAGTTACTGGTTTATATCCTAAAATATTATTATAAAACTGACGCGTAGAAATTTTAACCTGGTCAATAAAGTACTCTTCCTGACGGTGATAAAGAGTTTCATTGATGAGCTTCAGGAGCCTATGCTCCAGTTGTGGTAATAAGTTTTGCGCACTTAGGGGAAGTCCCACTGTACTAATCTGAATGGTATTGCTCTTCTTCAAGTAACTGATAAAAACAGCTCCTTGGGTCGCCATTTTTCTTCGCTGAGAGATCTGGGTCTTTTCTATGGGTGTACCCCGACCGTGTATTAGAACAGGCTCCAGGGGAGGATGAACCTCTACCTTTATTCCTTCTTCTCTAAAGTGCACTTCATGATAGTTATAAATCACCTGCGTTTCGATTTCTGGAAACCGCTCTTCAATGAATTCTTTATGCTTTCGTAGCATGTAGGATTCCCCATGAATGGGAAAGTAATAATCAGGTTTAAAAGCCGTGATGAGAAGTTCTAAGTCTTTTTTACCGGGATGTCCGGAAGCATGAATAAGAGCATCAGAAGCTGTAATAATCTCGGCACCAAACTCCGTTATCTTATTGTAGATTCGTGAGATCTTTTTTTCATTACCAGGAATAACTTTAGAGCTAAAGACAACTAAGTCTTCAGGTTGGGGTTTAAAGTTTGAATCTTCTCCAAAACTAAATCTTCTCAGGGCACTTAAAAAATCCCCCTGACAACCGGAGAGTAAAACAAGAATCTTGGATTCAACGAGTTTACCTTGATCGGCCAGTAAAAACTTACTTGGGTCAAGTTCCAAATGGCCTGTTTCAAATGCTGCTTCCATGTAGGTAAATAAAGATCTACCCATGAGAACAATTTTTCTACCGCTTTCTACTGCCAGCTTAGTGATGGTATTAAGGCGAGAGACATTGGAGCTAAAAAGAGTCATGAAGACCCTTTGTTCGTCTCGTGCCAGAATACTTTTCAGATCTTTTGTCAGTTCATTTTCCGAAGTGGTTTTTCCATCGTTAAGAACATTGGTGCTATCTAAAAAGTAAGCAGTGTTTTTGTAAGGAGAAAGCTTACTTCTGATAAAATCCAAATCAATCGGTTCTTCATGAGTAGCCGTAAGATCAACTTTAAAATCAGAAATGTAGAGTTGGGCCCAGTTTAATTCTTCATGGGTAATAATGAGACCATGAGTTTCTGGAATAGAGTGATTAACAAATACAGGTGTTACTGTTATTTCATTAAACCTTAGCTCTTCTTTTGAGTGATAGAGATGATATTGGCAGGTTAATTTTTTTTCGGCCAGTTTCTTACTAATAAGGTTGTGAGCAAACTTTGTTGCATAGATTTTGATGTGTGGAAAATCGGAGATGAGATGTGCAATAGCTCCGATATGATCTTCATGCCCATGTGTAATGATAATACTAGTAAGACGTGAAGGATCCAGGATTGAGAAGTCTGGAATTAAATAGCGAATGTCGAAGAAGTCTTCATAGGGGAATAGAATCCCACAATCAATGAGAATATCTTCGTTTGATGTTTTTATTAATGTCATGTTGGAGCCGATTTCTTCGACTCCCCCTAAAGGCATAATAGAGAAGGATTTTTTCAAGATTCCTGTGCCTTGCTGATCTCTTGAGAGTTTAATAACTCTTTAATTCTAGCAGACAAAATAAGAGAGGCAACATCAGTTTCCTCACCTACTGTGAAATCAGCATACTGGCGTTGTGGATCAAGATACTTTTGATACATCGGGCGGACTGTATCGTAGTATTGTGAAATAACAGACTCAAGAGATCTTCCTCTTTCTTTCACATCTCGGTGAAGACGACGAGTGAAACGAATATCTGAGTCAACGTGGAGGAAAGTTTTTATATCAAGCATGTCTCTGATCTCTTGATCATAGAGGGAAAAAATTCCTTCAAAGAGGACAACTTTGCATGGCCCCACTGTCTCATACTCTTCAGTACGAGAGGAAGTAGAAAAATCATAGATAGGACACTTAATGGAAAGACCTTCTTTTAACTCTGAAAGATGATGTCTGAGAAGATCCCAATCAAAAGCATCCGGATGGTCAAAGTTTGGTTTACCGCTTGATGTATAGTTAGACTTAGGCTGCTTAGGCAGGTAATAGGAATCCATATGTAATAAGCACGAAGATGGGCTATTAACATGCTTCATAACTTTACGAGCAAAAGTCGTCTTACCTGAGCCGGAGCCGCCTGCAATACCAATGAGAAAAATCTTTTTCATAACGGAAGTCAGAACTATCAGAAAAGTTACCATTAGACTAAGAAAACATTAGCAAATGTAATTTTTTTATCCTCCCTCCTGGCGGCTTTTAATGTATATAGCTCTTTTAAAGGATTTTTATGGAAAATTTTTGGGTTGTGACACTTTTTAACCTCGAGTTACCAGGGGATTCCCTGGAAGAGCTGAAAGCTCGCACCTTAGAGGACTTTGAAGCGGTTGGAATTGAGGAGTATTCTCTTTCAGAAGCAGAAGTGGATGAAATTTTGGGTATGAGATCTTACTCAGGAGGAGATTTGCCTCAAGAAGTACTAGATGAGGTGGATGAGATTGTACTTGGTCGTGCTAATCACTTCCGTTTTTATTTTGATAATGAAGAAAATGCTTCTTCTTTTAAACAATACGCTCAGACGAACTTACTTTGTGAAAGCCAGTTGGAAAAAGCTCTAAACGAAGATTGGAACGCTGAGTGGCGACGCCATTACTCCCCTATAAAAATAGATGATAAGTTGGAAATTGTTCCTTCTTGGCAGCAGGATTATCAGAGTAGTTCAGAACATAAGCTTTTTATTTATCCAGGTATGGGCTTTGGAACTGGCTCCCACGAAACAACTTTTTTATGTTTAAAGCTTTTTACGAAGTACTGTCTTCAACATCCTATTGAAAATGTTTTGGACTTTGGTTCCGGCTCAGGAATTTTAGGACTTGCTGCCCTGAAGTTCAATGATGAGTTGAAAGTAGATTTTTTTGATATCGATCCTGAGGCCAATAAAAATTGTTACCAGAATGCTGAAATTAATCATCTGCAGGATAAAAAGTTTCGTCTGCTATTGCCGGAATATCGCAGCTACTTATTGCCTCAGTATCAAGTAGTCTTCGCTAATATCCTGGAAAATGTTCTTCTCCTGGAAAAAGAAGCGCTGGCTTCCTACACTGCACCCAACGGCTTTTTAATTGTTTCCGGACTCCTTAATCATCAGGCTCCAACTATTATCGAAGAGTATCAAAAACAGGGTCTCAAAGTGGTTGAAAGCATCTCAAAAGGTGATTGGAGCGCCATCATATTCAAGAAGGATCTATGAGGGCGTCTTATCAAAAAGATTTAAAAGTCTTATCCGAATATATCATTAGGGGTGATAGCTTTCATCATCTGGCCAATGTTGTACGTCTTAGGGTGGGAGAAGAAATTCTTCTTCTCAATGGTCAGGGGCTCGAAGTAAGATGCCAAGTCGATCAGGTTAGTAAAAAAGAGATCTTCCTCAAAACGCTATTCCATGAAGAAAAAACACTGCCATATCGAATTGATCTGGCCCTTGGAATGCCTAAAAAAGATGCTCTGGATCTATCGCTGAAGCAGGCAGTAGAGCTGGGAGTGCATACCTGTTATTTGGTTAGATCCTCTCATTCTCAGATGAAACTACCTGAAGCAGATCGCCTGCAAAAGCTTCTGATCTCTGCTTTAGAGCAATCCAATTCACCTCATCTAACCGAAGCTGTACCTGCTGATTTTGATGAGATTGATTATACTTTTTATGATCAGGTGATCGTTTTAGATTCTCAATCTAAAGGTGATCAGCGCCCATTGGGCAAAGGAAAATATCTATTAATCATTGGTCCCGAAGGAGGTTTCTCTCCTTCTGAGCTAGAGTTTTTTGATAACGTACCTAACCTTATCCGTCTTAATTTACCAACTCCTATCATGAGAACACCTACGGCCTTAAGTTGTGGGGTCGGAGTTATTCTTCAGAGATTGATGGATTGATTTAGGTGTGAGAATCTAAAAGAAAAAGGATTTGATATGAACCTTGAACCTACTAACGACGGAAAAAATGCTCCAGTGGAGATAGATGATCTATTTGATGATCTCGATTTTAAACCGATTACCAGTGGTCTAGGTTTTCATCATAAGGCCAGCAATCCTAAGCCCGCTTTTACGGAAAGAGTAACTCCGCAAGCAGCATCGCAAGTTCCTGCAGCTGGAGAGATTTATCAGAATGATCTTTCAGCTTTTTATAATAACAATTCCACAGTCAAAGAAGAGATAACTCCATCGGTTGTCACCAAAAAAGAAGTGGTGAGATTGAAAGTGGCCAGTAAGGGACAACGATTCGGTGCCTTTATTGCGGATTTACTTTTTATTGCTTCTCTTCTTTCTATTGTTATTGTGGTGATGGCAAGAATCATTCACATGGATGCGGTTTCCGCTTGGAAAAACTATCCTCAGGAGATAACTCCTTTAGTGGTTTCTCTCTTCGTAGGTTTTTATCTGATGTACTTTTCTATTTTTGATAAATTTCCTGGAGCCAGTCTGGGTAAAACTCTTTTCAATATAAGAGTCGTAGAAAAAGGAAGTCAGAAAGCTTTAAGTTTTTCTCAACTTTTAATGCGAAGTTTTATTACGCTCATTGGTTTTTTAAGCCTTGGGCTTTTCTTTTATTTTGATCTACAAAATAAAGTTACCAACTCAGAAGTAGTAAAGGCCAAGTAATGTTTAGTGCTGAATTAGATAAGTTTTTAAGTGAGAACAAAGGTAAAAAAATTGTTTTTACTAACGGCTGCTTTGATATTTTACATAAGGGTCATGTCACTTATCTTAATGAAGCTAAAAAATTAGGAGACCTGTTAGTGGTAGGCCTTAACTCTGATGCTTCTGTTAAAAGACTTAAAGGTCCAGAGAGACCGATCAATAACGAAAAAGATCGTCAGTTTGTTCTCAGCAACCTTCGTTCTATCGATTTTGTCGAAATTTTTGACGAAGACACTCCCCTTTCCCTCATCAAAAAAATTATGCCTCAAGTTCTAGTTAAGGGCGGAGATTGGAAAATTGAGCAAATTGTTGGGGCCAAAGAAGTCATTGCTAATGGTGGTGAGGTCTTTTCACTTAATTTTGTTGACGGATATTCAACTACTTCCATCATTTCAAAGATTCAAGAAAGCTAAGTAAGCAGTTAATTTCTCTTTTATTTTAATTTTTTTTCACAAAACCCGATATAAGTCATCAAGTATATACCTGATCGGTTCGATAAGGATTTGAACTCTAATGCATAGTGCTTAGGGATGGTTCTTTTAAGGAGTACGTTGATGGGCTTAAGAATCAACACGAACATTGCCTCTCAGGAGGTACAGAAAAATTTAAAGGCATCTACTGCCCAACAAGAGGCGGAGTTTGCCAAACTCTCAAGTGGTAAGCGAATTACCAAGTCCGCAGATGATGCTGCCGGACTCGCCATCGCCAAAAAGATGGAAGCTGAAACAAGAGGGTTAAAAGTGGCCAGCCGAAATGCTAACGATGCTATTTCGATGGTACAAGTTGCAGAGGGGGGACTCAACGAAACGAGTAATATCTTAACTCGTCTAAGAGAGCTTTCAGTACAAGCAGCTTCGGACACGATTGGTGAAGCGGAGAGAGGTTATCTTTCTCTAGAGTATGAACAATTAGTTCAAGAGGCCGATCGTATTGCTAAAACCACTAACTTCAACGGAATCTCTCTCTTGAGTGGTCAAGGGGATGTTCTGGAGTTTCAGGTGGGTACTAAAGCAGGTGCTGATCACAAAATTTCCTTTGACCCTTCACAAGCAGATTCTTCTGCCGAAAGTCTGGGAATTAGTGGAACGCATATCAGAAGTAAGAGCGATGCCTCAGATAACTTACAAGTTATTGATGCTGCCATTCAAGCAGTCAGTGGGTATCGAGCAAACTTTGGTTCGATTCAATCGAGATTACAGTCAACGGTGAATAACCTGGATGTGTCTTTAGTGAATCAAGAGGCTGCTAGATCAAGAATTGAAGATGTAGACGTGGCTGAATCAACAGCAAAACTTGCGTCTATTCAAATTCAAAATGCGGCCGGTGTGGCAACCTTGGGACAAGCAAATCAATTAGGTTCTGCTGCACTAAGATTAATTGGTTAATAGTTTTAAACTTAAGCCCATATCCCTGGAGTTTCGGCTCCAGGGATAATTTCGGAGTTTGTTGTGGCAAAAGATGTGCTGTTATCAAAAATTGAAGATCCTGCCATCATCTATGAACTTCTGATGGGCCATAAGGAAACTCATAGCGATGTCTTTATCTGGAAGATGATTGGAGGGACAGAATTCCTCTGTCATGTAAGGATAGAGTCGGTGAGTAAGTCGAGAAAGGATTTTAGTATAATCCCTGTTGATGATCATGAGATGGAAGCACAAAATCTTTTGATGAATCAGAGTTATATTGACTTCTACATTCCCGATAGTCATCTGCTCTTTCGCTGCCAATTAAAAACTAACTTTGCTCCAGTCAGATATTCATTTCATCTGCCACAAGAAATTTCTCAAGTAGATCGCAGGTCTACACAACGGATCAGTACTTACGAAGATTCTGATTTACAGATTTCCTTTTCGTCCCAGAACGAAAGGGGGCAGAATCAACAGTTTTCCAAGCCCTGTTTTGACCTAAGTGGTGGAGGTCTTTCTTTTTATATTTCTCGAATGGAAAAGAAGTTTTTCAGAGAAGGAGAAGTTCTCAAGGAAGTAAGCATTAGTACACCAGGTGGCTGTTCAAAAGTTAAGGCGGAAATGATTTTGGTAAAAGAAATTGAACCTAATGAGTTTAATGGACTCCCTTATCGAGTCTGGAGAGTTTGTTGTCGCTTCAAGGAAATCGATGAGTCTAGTAAGCATTTACTGGATAAGTTTATTTTAGAGAAGATTAAGGGTGAGCTTCATGTTATAAATGCATAGATGAAGATTGCAACCATCTCAGACGTCCATATTAAAGAAAGTGGGGATGAAGCTGAGGCTCTTTTACTCAAATTCTTAAAACACCCTTTGGTGCAGCAATGTGATTACGTAGCACTCTTAGGTGATATATTTGACCTGATGTGTGGTCCGCATTCTATTTACCTTCAGCAATTTCAAGCAGTATTTGATGCCATTGATGATCTTCAAAAAAGTGGAGTGAAGATTATCTATATAGAAGGTAATCATGATGTTCATTTAAAAAAGTTATTTAGAAAAAAATGGAAGAAGGACGAAGTGATTCTTTCCCAGTCCCATATCGTTCTTAGTGAAGATAATTGTCTTTATTACTTATCTCATGGTGATGATCATGAGGTTGATAACGAAAGTTACCAAAAATATAAAAAAATTATTTTCTCTGCTCCCCTTCGTTTTGTGGCCAATTACCTCTTACCTTATCGAGTACTGGAGTTTGTGGGACGAAAAGCTTCTCAAAAGTCGAGGAAAAGAGGTTCTCAAATATTTAATGAGGATCTGGTCCGTGAGCGTTTCAGAAAAGGGGTCGAAGTGAACAATCCTGAAGCCGACATTATTATCGGAGGTCACTCTCACGTTAAAGACTCTTATACCTTGAAGTCGGGCTCAGTTTATTTAAATAATGGATATGCCCTTCGCGAAAAAGTCTTTATCTACGTTGATAATAAGGACTATCAATTTGTATCACTGTAAGTGAATCATTGATTTGACTTCAGCTTGAATTGAATTTCCTGTTATCATTTTAACCACAGACTCAGTTCTGGCTTCCTTTTTTAACTCCTGGGTGTATTTTTCAACAACAATCAAGTTAGATGCAAACTGCGCTATCTGCGGTAAATGGGTGATTGCTATGACCTGTCCTTGTTCAGCGACTTCTAATAGGGCCTTTCCAATTGTTAGTGCGGTCTCTCCACCAATTCCTGTATCAATTTCATCGAAGAGAAACACTCCAATGGAATCATAGCGAGAAAGAACCTGTCTTAGACCTAAAAGGATACGGGAGAGCTCTCCTCCTGAAGCGATATCTTTAATTTTGAAATAACCTTCTCCTCTATTGGTTTCAGCTAAAAATTGAATGCGTGTTCTTCCCGATTCACTATATTCATCAAGCACCTCTGACTTAATCTCAATAGTGGCCCCATTCATATTAAGACTTCTGATTTTCTGGGTTAGTTCTTTCGCCAGTTGAGGGGCGGCTTTTACTCTTTCCTGATGAAGTTTAGTAGAAAGTTTATTTAACTCTTCCAGTAGCTTTTCTTTTTGGACTTGAATTTCTTGGAGATCAATATCGAGCTCATCTAGCTGGTTTTTCTCTTTAAGAAAATCAACCTGAGCTTGCAGGATACCTTCAACGGTACCAGAAAATTTCTTCTTAAGTTTCTGATAAAGGTCGAGTCTTTCAATGACAATGTCGTATTCACTGATGTCGACTTCTTGCTCAAGTTTCATGGCCAGTTG
Source organism: Bacteriovoracaceae bacterium (assembly GCA_035306925.1). GTDB lineage: Bacteria > Bdellovibrionota > Bacteriovoracia > Bacteriovoracales > Bacteriovoracaceae > Peredibacter. The sequence continues at coordinate 17,743 of DATGND010000258.1, forward strand.
TTGCTGAAGCTCTCTTAGTTCCTCGGTAATGGTAATAATAGAGTCGGAAAAATCACCAAGGAGATCATTATTTTTTAGAATAAGGTGACTTAAGGAATTGGCGAGGGACTCTAAACCAGCAGAACCCTCACCACCTTCAAAGATCTCGTTTATTTGAGCTGAAATTCGTTGAGACTTTTCTAAATTTAAGAAAACATTCTTCTTACGAATGAGTTCTTCTTCATCCTGGGAGGAAGGATTAAGGCGATTGATCTCATCAAGTTGATAATTCAAATAATCGAGTCTTTGGTTTCTATATGATTGTGTTTCTAATAGTTCCGTTATTTTTCTTTCAGTAGTTTTATATTTTTCCAAAATCTCTTTATAGCTTTGAAGTAGTTTTTCATTTTTGGCAAACTGATCCAGCAGGGTTAATTGATACTGGTCGGATAGTAACTTCTGATTATCAAATTGCCCTACGACATCGATAAAGGCCTTAGAGAACTGAGATAGAAGAGTTACTGTGCAGGATTGGTGATTAATATAGTTTTTGGTGGTTCCTGTTTTGGAAATAAGCCTTTTGATGACAATTTCATTGTCTTCAATCAGATAACCTTCCTGGGAAAAAAACTGATGAACTTGTGGATCATGGCAGATAAAGCGGGCCTCAACACAGGCCGTCTCCGTTCCCTTACGAACGATTTTCTTGTCGGCACGGCCTCCTAAAATTAGTTCAATCGCCTCAAGCACGAGACTTTTTCCTGAGCCCGTTTCCCCTACAATGGCATTAAACCCTTCTTCAAATTGAATGGATTGATTCTTAAAAGTTGCAAAGTTTTGAATTAACAAAGTTTTTAGATAGAAAAGTGCCATAACAGTTCCTTTCATTTCCATGATACGGAAAAGTTACGCGCGCGCAAGAACTTTTTGCGTACTTTTTCCGTAGTCTTTAGAAGAAGCTGAACTTTTCTCTAATAGTGTCGAAATAAAGTCTTTCAGGATTTTGAATCAAAGAGACTTTTTTCATTTTTGAGCCGTTTATAATGACTTCATCGTGTTCGGCTACCGGAAAGGCTACCTGCCCATCTACTGTCAGGGTCAAGGAGTGATAAGGAGGCATCGGTTTAAGTTTTAAAGAAGCTTTATCCGGGATTACAAAAGGCCTGTGGGTTAAGGAGTGAGGACAAATAGGAGAAAGAATGAGGGCCTTAACTTCCGGATGAACGATTGGTCCGCCTGCTGCCATGGAATAAGCTGTAGAACCCATAGGGCTGGAAATAATCATTCCATCACCAGCGATATTATAAATATGCTCTTCCCCCAGTTCCACTCGTAAATAAGTCATACGAGCAATATCATTTTTTGCAACTACCGCATCGTTAAAAAAATAATCAGAGAAGACAATGGAATCCTTTCTCTTAACGGCTACGTGAAAAAGCGGTTTTTGAGTAATGGTGTATTTACCTTGGAGAATATCGGCCAGGTGGTCAAAATATTCATTTTTATTAAACTCGGTAATAAAGCCTAAGCGTCCCAAGTTAATTCCTAAAACAGGAATCTT
>DATGND010000259.1:0-8494 GCA_035306925.1 Bacteriovoracaceae bacterium
TGGATGAATGGAGGCTTGTTTATGTTCGAGCTCTTCAACTTTTCCAGTGAGGATTTCCAGTTGATTTTGCATGCTTTGCATCTGATTCATGAGTTGCCCAACAAGATTCTGTGAATCTGATAGTTGAGATGACATATTTGTTATCTGACGCTCGCGATTGACTTGCTCTGCAGTCTTGATACAGGCAGTAGTAGACAAAAGAAGAACTAAGAAGATCACATTTTTTTTCATAACCAATCAACCTTTAAATAAAGTAGGGATGATTGATTCTAGCTTAAATGCGTCTATTGTGCATTACCTTCGAGGGCTTTTTTTCTAATAGCTGAGTACTCAGCTTGCTCAGAGAATTTTTTAGAATGAAGAGCATACTCTTTGGCCTTATTAAAATATTTTCTGCGGTAAGCAGACTTAGCCTTTAAGTAATAATCTTCAGCTTGGCGATAAAGGTTAGAAGCGTGAACGTCGGCCCCAGCTTCTTTAGCAGCAAGAAAAGCTGCCTGGGCAAGACTCATTTCAACTTTGGGTCTTGTAGTAGCAAGACCACAAGACCCAAGTAAAACAATACTTATCAAAATAAGTACTAACTTCATTAATTACTTAGCAGTGATAACAAAATTAGCACGACGGTTTTTTGACCATGCAGACTCATCACTTCCTTCTACAACCGGACGCTCTTTTCCGTAAGAAATGATAGAGATACGGTTAGAAGAAATACCACGAGCAACCAGATAGTCGCGAACTGACTTTGCACGTCTTTCACCAAGAGCAAGGTTGTACTGAATTCCACCGCGCTCATCTGCGTGACCTTCAATTTGAACATCAACAGTTGGGTTATTTTGAAGGAACTCAACGTTGGCATTTAGTTGGTCAGTTGTTGTCTGGCTAAGTTGAGAAGAGTTGAATGCAAAATATACTGTTACTAAACCACCAGCGGTATTAGAGTCAGAATCACCATTGAGTTCAAGGCTAAGGCCAGTGTTGCTAGCATCGAAATCAGTAGCAGCTGCATTGTCTGGAGTATTGGCCGGTTTTTTCGAAGCACAACCTACAGCAAAAAAACTAATTAAAAGAAGGGAACATAGTGCGCGACTAAACATATAACTTCTCCTTTGAAGTCACTAAGTAAAAAGATATCTCCTATTATGCTTCTAAACTTCTGATTTTAGAAGATAAAACTCGGCTAAACGACTGATAGTTATTTGACACAAACTAATTTGATACGTCATTTCCTTGACAGAAACTAAATGTTTGCCGCGCATTAAGTGTGTGAAATAAAAAAGATGCAAAAAACTCTTTTTTTGGCATGATTTTTGCTATAAGGTATATATGTGTGTGTGTTTGGAGTTAGAAAAGGATTTTTTAGCTTCAATGTCTCTCGAAAAAAAAAGCCCATCTCCCGATGGGCTTTTTTTTTTTATATTTGAGCATTTTCTTTCCCCCCTTAGAATAAATATTAAGAAAAAGGAGAGGGGTTTTGAATGATTTTCCATGGACGGATAAGTCCTCTGATAAGTGGTACATAATTTATTCTCACGGTCATGAAGGACCTTATTCTCTAGAGTATCTCGAGCAAAAACTTAAAGAAGAAGCTATTAATAATCAGATTAAAATCTGGTGTGAAGGCCTGTCTGCCGAGATGACTCTTGAAGCGGTATTGGCCATGGCCACACCGGCCCTTTCCACTCCTGAGATAGAAGATGATATTCCACCTGAATTACCTCCACTTCCTATTGATGAAGCTCCGACAATAAAAGAAGAACCACCTTCGCTGAAAGAAGAGACCTCTCCTGTAGAGAGTAAAGTAAGTACAGTAAAAGAAGTTCAGGAAGTAGAAGAAAAAAATAAGACTAAGAGATTTCCTGTCGCGAGTGTTTTATTTTTGTTGATTCTGACTCTGTTAGGAGGAGCTTTTTATTATCTTCAGAATGAGGAAAAGGAAATTTCTCTTATAAGACCACAAGGGATGAGCTTAAAGGTGGCGGATAAAATTAATAATTACCTTGAGTTTAAAGGATGGAGAGAGCCGCTTTTTTTTAAAGAGTTTGTTGCTGATGATTATAAAGCAATTTGGCTGGCCTCATCGAGTTTTCATTCATGTGAGGTAACTGCGCATTTTAAATCACAAAAAGATAAGCTGCTATCTTTAAACGAAGAAGACATTGAATTTGAAGTGAGTGGAAAGCTAAAAGATCACCTGGTAAATTTTGGTAAAGTGAATTTTATTAACGGGCGAAGAATCGTTCCTGGAATGTATGAAATGAATATTCGAGCAAGTGAGTGTGAATGGGATGGATTCATTGCAAAGGCCATGAATTTATTCCAAGCTCCGGAAGAAGAATATTCTTCGAAGATGTCTGTTATTCTTTATATAAACGGTGCAGATGAATTTAAAAAGTTACTGGATAAGGTGACTAGAAAAAAAATTGAAAAGGCCATGAGGGAGCAGAATCAGGTAGAATTATTTTGGCAGGGAGTGCAAGAAAAATTGCAAACTCTATTGGCCGTTTCTCTACAGGTTGAGCAGCTCTTTCTTGATTTCATTAAAAAAGATAGCAGAAGCTTTCACGTGAATCTTCCTTTAATGGTTAATGAGTATACTGACAGGTTTGGAAAATTTTTAACGAACTTTGTGGTAGCCAACGAAGAGAGCTTTAAAGAATTTCATCTTTCAGGCATCAAGGGTGTTTCTACGCGAAGAAATTATGAACTGGTTATTTCTGAAGCAGCCAGAGGAATCGGTTATACTTCGATGAAACTCATTGAGGATTTACAAAAACTTAAAAATCCTCGCCGAGTTCATTTAACCGAGTATGAGAACAGAGTCCGGAAAGATTTCAGTGAACTTAAAAACACTATTAATCAAAAGATAATTCAAGTATCTGATGATCGTTCGCTTTCCCCGGACGAAGGTCAAGAGGTTGATAATCTTTCTGATGAGTCAACTTCGAGCCCCAATACTGAGGATCATGCTCAAAAACCATAGTGAGTTCATTTTTCATAATGAACTCATAAAACTTTTCTTTATCACTAGTAGTAGTACCAGCGGCGATGTCATAGCCCATTACCCAAGGTAGGGAGATATGAGATGAGGTTGGTACCAGGTCGGCCATAAAAATAAATTTTTCATCATAGGGATGAATCATATGAGGAGTATGTCCATGAGATACTTTGAAATTGAGTTCATCATCACCATCTTTAAGGATAATTCCTTCATCACCGGAGAGCCAATTCACCTTGTTTAAGCTTTGATACTTTTCGATGAGTGGTTTAAAAAATTCTGATTGAAATGAACCAGCGTCTCTAGGAGTAGGATTAAGTGAGTATTGATAATGCTCACGATGAAGATGCAGAGTAGCCTTTGGAAAGATTAAATTGGTTTCATTACTATGAAGACCTCCCACATGGTCGAAGTGGAGATGGGTGAGTACCACATCCGTAATGTCATCCTTAGTTAAATTAATTGTGTTTAACAGGGTTATGATGGGATCTTTAGGGCCTTTGACACCAAAACGATCATCAAATTTTTCGCCATGATAATCTCCGATTCCGGTATCAATAAGGATGTTGCGATGCGCGGTTTGAACCAACATCACACGGAGGGCCATCTCAATTCTGTTGTGTTCATCGGGAGATATTTTCTTAGACCATAATGGTTTTGGTATGATACCGAACATGGCCCCGCCATCGAGTTTAAAGACTGCTGGGTGGAGGACAAAGTAACGTTTCATAAATTCTCCTTCAATGACATTGTGCTTCTGTCATCTTGCCTTGTTAATTCGATGTTTTTCAAGCTCTTTTCATTGCCCAAGGGTTAAAAATCTCTATAATAGGCCTAATTCATTAGTTAGATATTAAGGAGAGCCTATGAATGTTCATGAATACCAGGCCAAGGAACTGATGCGTAAATACGACATCGCAGTCCTTAATGGTGGTGTAGCCGATACTCCAGCAGAAGCTGTAGAGGTGGCAAAAAAGCTGGGTGGAGACGTATGGGTAGTAAAGGCCCAGATTCACGCTGGTGGACGTGGTAAAGGCGGAGGCGTAAAGCTTGCACGCTCAATTGAAGAAGTAGAACAACATGCAAAAGATATTCTAGGCATGCAACTAGTGACTCACCAAACAGGCCCTGAGGGTAAGAAAGTTCTTAAAGTTCTTATCGAGCAGGGGTGTGCTATTGAGCATGAGTACTACGTTGGTATCGTTCTTGACCGTGCTGTTGGAAAACCAGCTTTTATGGTTTCAACAGAAGGTGGAATGGATATCGAAACTGTCGCTCACGAAACTCCAGAAAAAATCATCAAAGCTTATATCGATCCTGCAACAGGTTTCACTCCTGCTCATGGAAGAAAGTTAGGGTACGCCCTTGGTCTTAAAGGGGAAACTCTTAAAAAAGCGATGAAGTTCTTTGAAGGACTTTATAAGCTTTATATGGAAAAAGATTGTTCTATTGCTGAGATCAACCCTCTTGTTACAACAAAGGATGGGGATGTTTTAGCTCTGGATGCCAAGCTTAACTTCGATGATAACGCTCTTTTCAGACACCCTGATATTGAAGCTCTTCGTGATATTACTGAAGAGTCTGAGCAAGAACTTGAAGCTGGTAAGTATGGGCTTTCATACATCTCTCTTGATGGAAACATCGGGTGTCTTGTAAACGGTGCCGGTCTTGCCATGGCCACTCTTGATATCCTTAAACTTTATGATGGTTCTCCTGCTAACTTCCTTGATGTAGGCGGTGGTGCTACTAAAGAAACTGTTCAAAAGGCTTTCTCAATTATTCTTGAAGATAAGAACGTTAAAGCAATTCTTGTTAACATCTTCGGTGGAATCATGAAGTGTGACATTATTGCTAACGGTGTTGTTGATGCAGCCAAAGAACTAGGAGTTAATGTTCCTCTGGTTGTTCGTCTTGAAGGAACTAACGTAGCTCTTGGTAAAAAGATTCTTGCTGAATCTGGACTAAAAATTACTTCTGCTGATGACCTTGCAGACGCTGCTCAAAAAGCAGTAGCTGCTGCTAAGGGAGGAAACTAATATGGCCATTTTAATTAATAGAGATACTCGTCTTATCACTGTAGGTCTTACTGGTAAGCAAGGTACTTTCCACACTCTTCAATCACGTGATTATGGTACTAATGTTGTTGGTGGTGTTACTCCAGGTAAAGGTGGAATGATCCACGAAGGTATTCCTGTTTTCAACACTGTGTTTGAAGCAATGAATGAAACAAAAGCTAATGCTGCGATGATCTTCGTTCCGCCTGCATTCGCTGCTGACTCAATCCTTGAGTGCATTGATGCTGAAATGCCACTTATTATCTGTATTACAGAAGGTATTCCAGTAAATGATATGGTTAAGGTGAAGGCTGCTCTAAAAGGTTCTAAATCACGTTTAATCGGACCTAACTGTCCAGGTGTGATCACTCCAGGAGAGTGTAAAATCGGAATTATGCCAGGCCATATTCACATGCCAGGTAACGTTGGAGTTATCTCTCGTTCAGGTACTCTTACTTACGAAGCTGTTTATCAGCTAACTCAACGTAATATCGGTCAATCAACTTGTGTTGGTATCGGTGGTGACCCAGTTAATGGAACTAACTTCATCGACGTTCTTGAAATGTTCCAAAAAGATCCTGATACAAAAGCTGTTATCATGATCGGTGAGATCGGTGGTACTGCAGAAACAGATGCTGCCCGTTGGATCAAAGAAAACATGACTAAGCCAGTAGTGAGCTTCATTGCAGGTGCTGCTGCTCCTAAAGGTAAGCGTATGGGTCATGCTGGAGCGATCATTTCCGGAGAAGATGATTCAGCTGAAGCTAAGTTTAAAGTACTCCAAGAGTGTGGTGTAACGATTGCTCGTTCTCCTGCTGAACTTGGTGAAAAAATTGCTGAAGTTTTAAAAAAATAATAATTTAAAAGGAGCTAATTATGGCTATCGAAAAAACATTTTCAATCATTAAACCGAACTCAACTCTTGATAATAACATCGGAAACATCATTGCTCACTTCGAGAAGAATGGTCTTCGCATTGCTGCTGCAAAATTAACAAAACTTTCTAAAGAGAAAGCAGAAGGTTTCTATATCGAGCACAAAGAGCGTCCTTTCTTTGGTGAACTAGTAAACTTCATGACTTCAGGTCCTGTTATGCTTATGGTTCTTGAAGGTGAAAACGCTGTTGCTAAGAACAGAGAGCTTATGGGGGCCACTAACCCTGCTAACGCTGAAGAAGGAACAATCCGTAAGCTATATGCCAAGTCTGTAGGTGAAAACGCTGTTCACGGTTCAGATTCTCCAGCTTCTGCTGAAAGAGAAATTGCTTACTTCTTCGAGAAAAACGAAATTATCAACCGTTTCTAAAATACCCGGGTCCCTCACTCAAAAAGAGGGACCCAATTCTTACAATTAAAGATAAGTTACTTCGCTTCTCTCTAGGATTATCATCACTTACTTCTCTGTAGACATCCATTCCTAAATTTTTTTTGTCTCCATGACATGACTCAATTCACATACTTAAAATTAAAGAAGAATTTGAAGTTTCTAAATCTATTTAGAAACCTAATGATCCTCCGAGATCATTTACTAAAAGGGGATGGATATGAAAAAAACTCTTGCTGTACTCTCGGCGCTATTAGTGAGTTCTGCTTATGCCCAAACAAGTGGTGGACCTTCTCATATGTTTGAATTTAATGCCGACTCTGTACTAGGAGGTCTCGTTTCACTTGATAAATCTAAAACAAGGGGAAAGAGCGCTGATAATGATGTTCAATTCGATTTTGATCTCAACTATGCTTACTCTTTACCAGCAATGCCTCAGATTCAATTAGGTGCTCGTGTTAATTACAACAAGGGTACTGAAGGTGGACGCGGAGACTTTGAGGATTATGGACTTGAAGTAGGTGCGATCTACAACTTTAATCCTGGTATGAACACCCTTGATTTAATGAACGCAACTTATCTCTCTCTTTATCTAGGAATGGGATGGAATAATAACTACACTTCTCCTCGTTCAAAAGATGAAGTAAGAAGTGCGACTGTGGCCCTGGGTAGAAGGGTTTCACTGGCCCCAATGGGTCTTAACAGTGTGGTCTGGTCACCAGAAATTGCTATGGAAAACTTGAACTCCACTACCGGAGGCCAGCTTGAGTATAGTCAAAATATCCAATTCCGCGTTCTTCAATTCTCAGTATTTTTCTAGGAATATCTTTAATTTAGACCCCAGAATGGGGTCTAAATTTAAAGAGGGGAATGCTATAACTGACTTTGTCTCTTTATATGAGTACGCTTGTAATTTTTTCACCTGCCATGACTTTTCTTTCCAACTGCGTTATAACTAAGGGGTCTTTTTTATAAGGAGTCCTCACATGTTTAATCTAGGTGATCATGTTGTTTGCCCAGGCCACGGTGTAGGTCAAATTTGCAGTCTAGAAACGAAAGAACTAAATGGAGAGCAAAAAAGCTTCTATATAGTGAGAATCGTGAGCAATGGTATGAAGGTCATGATCCCGGTTGATTCTAAAGATGGATTAAGAGGATTGATTCCTGTCTCTGAAATTGATGGTATCTTTGAACTTCTTAAAGATCAGGACGTAAAAGTTGATATGTCGACTTGGAATCGTCGTCATCGTGAATACACTCTCAAAGTTAAAACCGGCTCTCTTACAGAGATTGCTGACGTTCTTCGCCAGCTTTTACTCTTAAAAATGAGTAAGAAATTGTCGTTTGGTGAGAGAAAAATGCTAGATCAGTGTAAAGAACTCATCGTAAAAGAGATCGCTCTCTCTTCCGGTGAGCCAGAAGCGCAAGTTTCTGAGAAAATTGACTCACTTTACATCTAATAAATTTTCAAAATTTCCTTTAACGTGTATCTTGTCCTCATTGTTATTTTTTGAGGAGTGAGAACATGACTGTCCGAGTAAGATTCGCCCCGTCTCCTACGGGTTACCTCCATATCGGGGGAGCAAGAACCGCCCTGTATAATTATCTTTTCGCTAAAAAAATGAAGGGGACTTTTGTCCTTCGTATTGAAGATACCGATCTTGAGCGCTCTAAACGTGAATATGAAGAACTTCAACGAGATGATCTTAAATGGTTAGGTATCATCCACGATGAGGGGCCAGATAAGCCAAATCCTAAATACGCTCCTTATCGTCAATCTGAGCGTCTGGACATCTATATGAAGTATGCTCTGGAGCTGATCGAAAAAGGTCATGCTTATTATGATTTTTGTACAGAAGAAGAGCTTGAGGCCATGAAAGAAGCGGCCATGAGAGAAAACCGTGATCCTCATTACAATGGCATTTGGAAAGATCCTTCCATGCATGAAGAAGCCTTAAGGAGAATTGCAGCAGGTGAAAAAGCTGCTATTCGTTTCCGTGCTCCTCAAAAAGATTATCAGCTAAAAGATCATGTGAAAGGAGAAGTGGCTTATCCATCAGGAATGGTTGGTGACTTTGTGATTATTCGCTCAAATGGTCTGCCGGTTTATAACTATTGT
>DATGND010000260.1:0-2830 GCA_035306925.1 Bacteriovoracaceae bacterium
GTAATAACAACTGCTTTCATTACTTGCCTTTTTAACTTAAGGGTAATCCACTACTGCTGACTTATCTCCAGGAAGTGGAATGAAGTCCCTCTCTCCTGGAACTTGAGGAAAACTTCTATCCTTCCACGCCCTTTTTGCTTCTTCTATCTTCTCTTTACTACTTGAAACAAAATTCCAGAAAATATAACGAGGCTCAGGAAAAGGCTCTCCACCTATTATGGCAAATAAAGATCCTGCTTCGTACTCCACTTCTATATCGGAATTCATTTCAAAGACGACCATTTCATGTTCATTTATTACTTGACCAGCAACTTTAAGACTTCCCTTCACTAGATAAACAGCATGCTCTTGTCCTTGAACATGCTTAAAATTTAAAGTTCCGGTTTTATGTGCATTTCCTAGCAAAAAAGTAGTCGGACTATATGTTTTAAGCTCTGAATTTTTGTCGAAAGCTGTTCCTGCAATAATTGTCATTTTTAAGGAATCATTTTCTACAAGAGGGATTTCTTCTTTTGAATAATGACGAAAGCTTGGTTCATCATTTTCATGTTCTAAAGGAAGAGCTATCCAAAATTGAAGTCCATGCAAATTTCTTTCATGAACTCTAACTTCTTGAGGCTCTCGTTCAGAGTGAGAAATTCCCTGTCCTGCCGTCATCCAGTTTACTTCTCCAGGAACAATAACTTGCTCTACTCCAAGGGAATCTCTATGAACAAGCTTCCCTTCAAAAAGGTAAGTGAGAGTGGAAAGTCCAATATGAGGATGTGGTCGAACATCAACAGCTTCATTGGGTCCGACTAAAATGGATGGGCCTAGTTCATCTAAAAAGATAAATGGTCCTACCATTCTTTTCTTTACCCAAGGAAGAATTCTTTTGACCGCTACGCCAATATTCGCCGTACGAGGTTTTATTATAAATTGGATATTGTTCTTCATTATTCAGACCTTAAATAAAGTTTCCAACTTAGATTATCATAAAGCGATTAGAACTGAATTATTTCTTGGATACCAATTCCCTTAAGAAAGTCTTCGTCATGAGAGACCACAATGAGGGCCCCTCCAAAATCAGTTAAAAGCTCTTCTAAAAACTCTATATTAACGAGATCTAAATTGTTAGTTGGCTCATCAAGAATAAGAAGGTCACTAGTAGGCTCTTTTAAAAGAGCTTGCGCTAAGCTGAGTCGTAACTTTTCTCCTCCACTAAGGGAGCTAGCCTTTTGAAAAACTTTATCCCCTCTAAAAAGAAAAGTTGATAAAACATTCCTAAGCTCACTATCCGTTTTTTGACTTATCCTTCTTAGGTTTTCAAATACGGATGTATGAAGATCCAGGTTCTCATAATGTTGATCTATATAGGCCTTATGAAGACTACCCATTTTAAGGTAGCCATGTTTTTTACCAGGTAATTCAAAACAAAGAAGCTTAAGAAAGGTTGTCTTTCCTGACCCATTATCTCCTTGAATCGCAAGCCTGATAGGTCCAGCATATGAAAAATTAAGATTTTCTTTGAAGATATTCTCTGTACCATTGTAAGAAAAGTTTAGGTCCCTAGCTTCTAAAACCAATTTCCCTTGAGGGAAATAAACTTCTGGTAATTTACTGTACATAACTTGATCTCTTTTAACACTGAGAAATGATTCTCTTGCCTCAGAAACTAATTCATTTAATTTCTCTGAACTTTGTTTGTTTAAACTCCCTAAACTGGACTGTGCTTTTCTCTTTCTTCCACCTGATAGAATTTTTGGAATACCTCCTTTACTAGCTAGCTTTTCACCTCTTTTCATTCTTTTTTCTTGTTTTGCTAAAATATTTTTCGATCTATTTTCATAAAGATCTCTTTCTTTATTGGCCCGTTTTAGATTACGTTCTAAGTTTTCTCTCTCCAGCCTTCGTAATTCTTCATACTCTTGATAGTTTCCTCCGTAAATACTCACTCCTAAATTTGTCAGTTCTAAAATGGAGTCTACGAGGCTTAGAAGTTTACGATCATGGGAGATAATCAAGAGTCCCTTAGGATGACTTTTTATGGCTTCGTAAAGAAAATCTCGACTGCATTTATCCAAGTGGTTCGTAGGTTCATCCAGAATAAGAAAATCAGCTTCCTCAGAGAAAAGCTTGGCCAGTCTTAAGCGATTCCATTGTCCACCACTTAAGTGATCACATCTTTCTTCAAAAGAAATATCTTTTATCAGTTCAAGATTTTTAGGATATTGAAAAACGTCAACACTACTTAGATACTCTAGAACAGTTAATGAAGGCTGGACTTCTTCTTGAAAGAAGACTTTTACACTATAGCTATTAATGATAACACCGCTTGAAGGAGTAAGCTCTCCAAGAATCAGTCGGGAAATAGTAGACTTTCCTATCCCATTGACTCCCACTAAGCCAAAGCGAGCTTGATCTAGTTTGAAATTCAGTGATTGAAAAAGAACTTCACCATTAGGCCAGGTGAAATCAACATTTGAAAAAACAATGGCCATATACAATCCTTTGATCGAAACGATCAATAAACATTTAGTCTAAATTAGAGTGTAAAATGGTTTATGTTCTCATAATGCCCGGATGCATTCCGGAACTCTAGTATAACAGAAATGTAAATTTAGAAGAACTAAAAATTTATTTCGAATTAAATTTTGTATGGTGAAATTGTAAAAACAGCAAGGAGCTAGAATGAAAAGTTCATGGCCTTCACTCAATTATCAGGAATGGCAGGAAACATATCACACTCTTCACCGCTATCTTCAGATTGTAGGCAAACTAAGGCTCTATAAATCACCCTGGCTTAATCATTCATGGCATGCCACTTTCTATGTAAACTCAAAAGGTCTGA
>DATGND010000261.1:0-7114 GCA_035306925.1 Bacteriovoracaceae bacterium
AACTGACACATATTTAATCTTAGGCACCAGAGATACGACAGCTCCGGGAGCTGGATGGATGAAAAGCGGTGTAACGAGAAAACTTGGACGATATGATAAGTTAGGTGCTGAAGTAAATAAACTCAATCCTCAGAAGATCAAAGTTATCGAATTAAAAGGTCTGGGGCACATGCCACAGTTTGAAGATTATAAGACTTTTTCTTCTGTATTCTTTTCACTTCTATAAGGATCACTATGTCTAGTCATCACGATTTTCTTCTTCAAGCAGTTAAACTCGCTCAAGAAAACAAGGCCAAAGGGGGGAGACCATTTGGTGCTGTATTAGTTAAAGACGGTAAGGTGGTGGCCACTGGTGTGAATGAGATGTTGGAAAAATATGATGCAAGCTCTCACGCAGAACTTGAAGCCATCAGAACGGCGACAACACAACTAAAAAATGTAAGCCTCAATGGTTGTACTATTTATGCTAGCGGGCATCCTTGTCCGATGTGTTTAGCGGCAATATTAATGACAAAAATCGAGGCGATCTATTTTGCCTATGATAATGCAGATGGTGAGCCTTTTGGTTTTTCTAGTGAACAAACTTATAAGGCACTAGGAATTAACAGAGAATCTCTACCAATAAAAATTGAACGACTTGATATAGGTATACCTGTCCAAGATGTTTATCAGTAAATCACTAACGAATGAGTGCGTTTAAAAAATAAGTTACTCCTCGTGACTTTCTATCTTCTTATTCCTTTTCGTTTGCACAATCATTACCGCCATGTGTTCACCTACGCGAGCAGCTCTCTTAACAGGTAGAAACCATCATCGCGTGCATGCAGGCATTGTGATAGAGCTATTAACTGGATTAGGAATTCTAATGCCCAGAAAAAACCGTTCTTAGTTATCAGGAGGAAGTTGTTTTTTTAATTGTTCAATATCAACAGGTCTTTCAGCAGTCGTCTTATATCCCGTAGCTTCTACAAATTTTTTAAAATCCGCATTGGTCACCGGATAAGGATCAATCCAGAACCCAGAGAGTTCGACATTCCGAGCAGGTCTTTCATTAACCATGCTCCTTAAGTCATCTGTTCCCATGAGGGACTCTCCTCAAGTCCGGGCTCCCTTGTTTTTTCACCTCCTGATCACCCTGTTTCCTATGAAGACTTATCAAGATGGTGGGTATGGGTTAAAGGGCCAATTGGAAACATCCAAGTGGACCAGGAAGTTCCATAGCAGGTTTAGACTCTCATCCTGTGGTTCATATCTCTTACGACCAGTGACTGGTATCGAGATGCTCATGAATTAAGTCAGGACAAGAAATCATGTCATAATCCTCAAGGACCTCGTTCAAGCTTTGACCCAACAGATCCGTATACTCCTAAAAAAGTCATCAAAGGAGGTTCATTCCTTTGCAATCCTTCCTATTGTGAAAGTTTCAGACCGAGTGCTCGAAGAGGAGGGGCTATTGATACCGGAACATCTCATATTGGATTTAGATTAGTAAAAGATGCTGAATAAAATCGGCAATAACATGATCTTAATCGTTTTTAGAGTGTTGCATTGTCCCTATACTATTATTTAGAAATGTCTATGATCTTAAATAAAAATCATCCAAGAGGAGATTCTGATATGAATAGCTTGCAGGACAAAGTTATTTTAATTACTGGTGCAGCGATGGGACTCGGTTTGGCGACAGTTAGAGAAAGCCTACGTCAGGGTGCTAAAGTATCTATGGTCGATTACAATGAGAAGGCCCTTAAAGAAGCTCATACGCAAATGTCATCGGAATTTCCAAATGCCGAGATCCTCTCTGTTGTAGCTGATGCCTCGAATGAAGAAGATATAAAAAAATATGTGAATGCTACTGTTGAAAAATTCGGTGCTATTCATGGTTTTTATAACAATGCAGGAATTGAAGGTCGTCAGGCATCAGTGACTGAATATGATCTCAATGTTTTTAAGAAGGTTATTGATATTAATCTTATGGGTGTTTATCTGGGCATTAGATACATCTTACCTATCATGCAAAAACAAAAATATGGCCGTATCGTCAATGCTTCTTCGGTAGGAGGCATTCGTGGGGTTTTAAATCAAACCCCGTATGTTGCTAGTAAGCATGCAGTTGCAGGAATTACAAAGAACGTTGCTCTTGAATACGCTCAATTTGGAATCACTTGTAATGCGATTGCTCCAGGGGCTATTCTTACTCCAATGGTTGCTGAAGCCTTCAGAGAAATGAACCCTAAAGATCCAAAGAGTGCTGAAACAGAATTTGCCAAGTCCAATCCAACTAAGCGTTTAGGTGTTCCTGAAGAGGTTGCATCAGTGGTTTGTTTCTTAATGAGTGATGCTTCTGCTTACGTTAATGGACAAGTTATCGCTATTGATGGCGGTCAAAGTAATGTTTATGGTTAATGATATGAAAGTTGGTGGCTCCTCCGAGACTCGAACTCGGACGATATTGCTATCGGTGGATTTTGAATCCACTGCGTCTACCATTCCGCCAAGAAGCCAAGGTAGGTTGTTCAGAAGTAAAAATTTTAGTTTTATCAAGTAATAGTGTCAATAAAACAGTTTCAAAAGAAGGGGCCGTTTTCACGGCCCTGCTAAAAGATCAATAGATTCGGTTAGGGTCACTTTCTAAGATATAAGATAGGGACTCTGCTTCGCGAATTAAATCGATTCCATCATCATCAAGAGCGGCCTTAATGGTAAGGATCTTCTTATAAAGAGTTGCAAGTTTATTATCTCCATAAGAAAAATCGATTTGGGCTTCATTCGAAGAAATATTCAAATCGAAGTGACAATATCTTGAAAGCTTATCCGGGTAGAAGGACATAAGAAAGCCCATTCCAGATTCAGCAAACAGAGTGTTTCTTCTTAGTTTAGAAATGAGATTAACTCTCTGATCACTAGGAAGAGATCTCTTTAAGGCCTTACTTAGGGTTTTGGCCATACTATGAAGGGCAAGATCAAACTGTTCCTCAGGAGTTTGCTCTTCATTCGTTGATAAGTTTTCAGTTGAGGTGAAGTAATCACTGGCCTGAAGACCTTTACTGAGAATATGGTCCTTAAAAAGAGTTTTAATTTCTCTGACAGTTAATTCCGGTGCCTCCAGAATTGTTTCAGGAGACATTAAGAATTCATATCGAAGACCGTAGTTGATAAATTTCTTACCTTTACGTTGATTCCAGTTTTCCCATGGAATTTCATCAAAGATTTCTTTGGGAAGAGATTTCTTTAATTTTAACTTCAAGTTTTTAAAGTTGTTGTATGAGAAACGGTTTTGTTGTCTGTTTATGAACTTAATAATGTTAATCGGTTCAAAGTTTTTAAATTCTTCATCAGCTTTGAAGAGAGCACGAAACCCTTCATTATTTTTTGTTTTAAGCCATGAGTAGAAAACTCTGCTTCCGGATCTTTTCTCCCAAGACTTAAGGAGATAACGATCCAGGTAGTCGTTAGGGCGAGGGATACTCATGTTAGCACTTGAATTACCACCTTTAAGTTCAAAGCCTAATACTTTATTTCCAATGGAAAACCCAAAGTCCCAAGCATCTTGATCAGAAGTACTACGCAGATTCCTCTTAAGACGATCTTGTCTGCCGTTTTCATAATCACGACGATAGATTTCTTCCAGGGTACTCAAGTCGAGTAAAAGATCAGAATCAAACCCTTTTTTAAATTCTTTAATAAGGTTTAGGTTTTTAAAGTTTTTGGCCTGTGGCAGGAGTTGCTCATAGGCTTCAGCGATTTCAGGATCAGTTAAATCCAGAACGTAGTCCACCATGAAAACTTTGGCGTGACTATTTGTGGAAGTAATCTTTAATGGTTTCGTGTTAACGAAACGCTCTAATCTAGAGTTTAAGCGATCGATACTAAAGACGTTGAATTCTCCTTCCCAACCGATTCCGAAGGACGCTCCGAAACTCTTTGAACGGTGAGCGATGACTTTAAGTCGAATGTGGCTTTCATCAATTTTTACCACGTGAACTTGATAAGTACCTTCCATAAGATAGTTTCCCGAGAAACTACCGGCCCATAGGTTACCCATCATTTTGAAAATATCGACACCTGCAACAACTCCCATGGAGCCACGGAAAAGAAAGTAGTCACCAACTCTGAATTTAGGGCTTAGAGCACTTTTTGTTTTTAAAGGAATCCTACGAGGAGAGTACGGAGTAGCTAACATGGCCTTACAAGGGTCGAGAAAAAAACGGATAAATGTAGCTTCTGTTTTACTTCTAACACCCAAGTTGAAGGTGGTTCTGATCCTCTCGCTTAAAGTTCTTCCTGTAGATGCTCTTACTCCAATTTGCCAGCTATCAGCTCTACTATAGAGACCGTTGGTGTGGGCAGGTTCTACTTCATACTCATAACCACTGACAATGCTAGAGCCTGAAAAAAGATCAAGATCAACAAGATCTAAATCAAAGCTAGGATCGAGTGTAGCCAATTGCTCTGCAGCAGAAAGGGCCTTCTTTGATTTACAATGTTGAGCTTCAGCAGAAGAGTAAAAGAGGAATAAAGAAACAATAGTAAGAGTGTGAAAAAATTTCATAGGGTCCTAAATTATTTTGGTATAAAGACCAGAAGTTTTTAGGACGCCCCACTATTAATGTCAATTAAAGAATAAGAACCCAAATATCAGTGTATATTATCTACTTACTTTTTGGCTGCTTTTGCTCTTCTTCGCAGCGAAACTCGGTGGCCAATCTGAAGGTTTCAAACTCTTGGGGAAGTACAAGAAGTCGTTTAGCAAAGGAGGACGTTGCTAAGAGCTGACCTGTTTTATCCTTATAGCGATATTTCACTAAGAAATCTTCGCTGTCTTTTGCATTGGGGGGAGTGCTAGCGAAAAGAGCATTAACTTTTTTAGAGAAGTTATTGAAAAGGTTTTTACTACAATCTCTTTTTTTGACGGAGTCGATATAACTCTTTTTTTGATATTTTATTTCATTCTCACTGATTTCAAGAGAGAAGATATTGTATCCGTACTCCACATGAATAGTTTGTGCTTTCACACTCAATGAAAAAGCAATCAAAGATGTTATACCAAATATTTTTAAAAACATTTTTTATCACCCATTTTATCTTGATGTCTTGACATGAGAACATCACAGCTCTTAGGAATTTTACCCGGCTTTTTGTAAGTCATTTCTCTCATTAAGCGAATAAGTGAAGGAGAGTGAGTACTTCCTTCCCAAGGCTCCGTTTCAAGAGAACTATATTCTGTTTCATTAAAGTCAGTTCCAAGAAAACCACAGGCATAAAGAGATTCGCCATCATTAACGGCCATGTAACTTAAAATGTCTGCACTATCTTCTTCAGTGAACTGCTTATCACCGGGATGATCGTTGTACTTAGACGGTCCTTTGATATCCCATTGATTAGTCGCACAGGTACGAATCTGCAGATAACTTTGTAAGCTGGATGAACTCATCCCTTTCTGCTTCATCAGGTGGCTCATGGCATGGCCTAGTTCGTGTGCTAGAATTCCCGAGCCTTCACGATGATGTTCACAGGTAAAAGGAGAAACAGCAATATTATCTTTACGTGGATTATAGTAAGAAGGCGCAGAGTTGGGATTGATATTTTCTTTAGCTAGAAAACTATCCCAAATGAGAGAAGGAGAGGCATATGAATTACAAACACTTTGATCTCCCCAAAAAATATTGATGTCACTGTCGTAATAATCAGCCGTTAAATCACTCAGAAGATCTGCATGACTTTTATTCTGAGGTTTGATTGTGTTGTTATCATTTCTGATCATTTCTTTCAGATCAGGAAAGGTTTCATAAGTTGGGTTTTCAAAGTAGAAGTGAAGGCCATTATCAAGATAATCGTTCATCAGCTTTCGTGAGTGAGCAGAGAAACGAGGAAGAACATTCTTCTTATATCCTTCTTTTACCGCGGGCCAGATTTTATCAAAGTTTTTACTAAGATTATTTTGGTGATTGATGCTTATGTAGCTTGCCTTACACTCAGCAACTTTATCTTTCTCATCCATATTTTCTAATGCGGCTGTGAGATTACTGATAATATTGTCAGTATCAGCTTTGGCGATGAACTGCTCGATACTTTTTTGACATTGTTTTTGACAGTAAAGATCTCGAGGAACCAGATCAATCCCATTGCGGTTTCCTAGTACTTTTATATTTTTAAATTGGTTTTCAATTTGATCAGGATTATTCAATCGAGAGATTTCGCTTGTAAATCGATTAAGATCAAAAGCTGATTGCTTGTTTTTTGAAGCCAGCTGATTTCTTAGTTCTTTAGCTTTTTCAATGACTGCTGTTTTGAGTTCATTAAGATCCATGATGCCTGATTGGTAGGCATAGACTGGATCGTTATAGAGATAGTTGTTGAAATTTTTGGTAATCTCTTCGATTCCTGGAAGGAGGTAATCAGGTGCAGTGTCTTTAACGATCATAAGACTTCTTTGTTTTAATGGTCTGGTACCATCAACTTCCCAGGAAATATATTTCCATAAAAGGCCTGAAGCATTGGAGAAATCTGTTTCAGTCCAACCAGCAGTGCTTTTAAATTTAGGATCTTTTTTTCTTTTTTTGAGTTCGTTAATAACTTCTTGAAGGTTCTGTTTTTGCTTCCTGACAATTTGAGAAACGTCAGCATCAATTTTGTTAAGCTCCTGCACTTGTTGCGGAGTCATAAACTTATTAAAATTCTTCGCCGTTAATTGACTGCCCTTGTTTCCAGGAGGACCACAAACTTCTCTGGCACAATGCTGGGCAAGTTCTTCAGAAGTCATCTCCTCACAATTAACTTCATTTACGGTGGATAATTTTTTTACCAGATCACCTAATGGGTCTTGAGCGTAGGAGCTTTGACAAAGGAGAAGTGTTAAAACGCAGTATTTCTTCATTATTTACCTCCCCTCTATTATGACATGTAACCGAGGGGAGAAAACATAAGGGAGTTTTTTCCGATAATTAGGGCCTACTTTAACCTGATGGCCTGCAAAGCTTCTTTGGTAGTAAAGCGCAAAAAGTCCTTTCCAAGGACTTTGGTGATTTCCTCATTGGAGATCAAACAAGAATACTTTAAATAATCAATGAGGTAGTCAGGAATATCAAGTTTTACTTTTTTCAAGACATTATTAAAT
>DATGND010000262.1:0-7037 GCA_035306925.1 Bacteriovoracaceae bacterium
AGGGCAATTGGGTGTCATACATCACTTAGGATGCAAAGTGATGGGCCTTATTTTAAGAGTTAAAACGATGAAATAATGAAGATATGACTCTGGGCATTTGAAAAATGAGCAGAATTAACTGCCTCACATTTAAGTGAGGCAGTTACTAAACAACGTTATTGAGTAACTCAAGATGATCAGAGGATAATAAAGTATCACTAGCGCTCATGATCTGTTCCAGCTGCTCAATTTTAGTGGCACTCACAATAGGGGCTGTTAAACCTTTCTGGGAAAGAAGCCAGCTTAAAGAAATTTGAGTAAAGCTGAATCCTGTTTGAGAGGAAATCTTTCCTAGAGCTTCCAGGATTTTTTCTCCTTTAGGATTCATATATTTACTGACACTCCCCCCTCTCGGAGCATTATTTAAATCCTCCATAGTTCTATACTTTCCAGACAGAAAGCCACTGGCAAGAGAGAAGTAACTAATAACTGACAAGTTATTTTCAATACAAAAGTCTCTGTAATGCTCTTCAAAATCACGATCATAAAGATTGTAACAGGGCTGAAAAGTTTGAAAGGGAGTTAAGTCATTTTCTTTAGCAATATTGATCGCTGACTCTAGTCGACTCTTCGAAAAATTAGAGGCTCCGATATATCGAACCTTGCCTTCTTTAATGAGTTCATTGAAGGCTTCCATAGTTTCTAACTGCGAAGTCTCCTCATCATCAGTATGGGCCTGATATAAATCGATATAGTCAGTGTTTAGTCTTTTTAAACTTTTTTCAATGGCTTCTTTAATATACATCTTTGAAAGTCCTTGCCCATAGGACATAGGCAGACCGCATTTAGTAGCAATATAAACTTTATCGCGGTTCCCTCTTTCTTTTATCCACTTACCAATTATTGTTTCTGACTCTCCACCCGTATGTCCCGGTAGCCAGTTAGAATACATATCAGCAGTATCAATCATATTGAAACCACGCTCTATAAAAGTATCTAGCAGAAGAAAACTTTGTTTTTCATCAACCGTCCAACCAAAAACATTCCCCCCGAAAATAATCGGTTTGATTTCTAGTCCAGCAACCCTTCTTGTTTTCATAAGCTCCTTCTTTCTTAACTTTATAGAAAGCCTTATTATGGAATTAATCTATCTAATAAACAACCGCTCCGGTTCAAGGAGCTGTTCTGGATATTCAAAGACTTAGACGAGGGTTGATTCACAGCTACAGCCTTAAAAAAAATACAACTACGGCCAGTTGCTTCATTTTTAGAACTTAACAACTTAACTAGGGATTGATATAAAAAAAGCATTAATACACCCTAGGAGATTGTATGAAACTTTTAGCTTTCGTTCTCGTACTTATGACTTCTTCAATGGCTTTCGCTGCTGAAACTATAAGAGTTGTAGAAGATGAAATTCCAAACGGCCCTTTTTACACTCGTTCTGATGCAAAATTTTTCATGGATACTGAGACTTCTTTAGGATATGCCCAAGTGTCAGTGACAGAAGAGTTCCAGGTGACTTACTGGGAAACAATCTGTTCTTCTCACCCTCGTCATCCAGCTCCGATTTGTCATCGCGTTCCTAGAACTCAAACTGAGTATCGCACCATCTATAATCACACTGAACTTATTCCTAACCTAGTGCTTGAAGGCAATAAAATGGTTTATCACGGTGAAGAAGGAACTGTTGAGTGTGGAACTCTTGGAACATCTCGTGTATTCAGAAGACCTACACTTTATCTAAACGGTAAATGTAAATTGAACTCACGTGTAATCCTTGATAGATCAACGAAGAAAGTTATTGTTGATTTCCAAGCCCTATAGAGAAATGAATTGTTAAAAAATAAAAGACAAAAGAAAAATTTCACAGAGGGCCCTATTACTAGGGCCCTTTTAAATTTATCAATCCCTATCGTTCTTACTAACCTTCTCCAATCTGCATATCAACTCACTGACATGTTCTGGGTAGGAAGAATTGATGAGATTGCAGTGGCCGCTGTTTCCCTTTCTTATCCTCTTTTGTTTCTCTTAACATCACTGGGAGCTGGCTTTGCTGTTGCTGGAACCGTTCTAGTTTCTCAGTACTCCGGTATTAATTCCAGAGAACAAGTGGATCTTATTACTGCTCAAACTTTTTCGAGCATGAGCATTTTTGCAATTCTTATCTCTGTTCTTGGTTATTTCTTCTCTCCTGACCTCATAGCAATTATGGGAGCTCAGGATCAACTTTTTGAAGACACGAAAGACTACTTGCAAATTTCCATGGTAGGTCTCATTTTCAGTTACACCTATATTATGTTTCAGTCCCTCTTTAGGGGCGTAGGTAATGTCAGGGCCCCTCTGGCCTTAGTCATCATGGGAGTTACTTTAAACTTTATTCTTGATCCTCTTTTTATTCTTGGCTTCGGTCCCATACCGGCCATGGGAGTAAGAGGTGCTGCCTATGCTACAGTGGCCACACAAGGAATTACTGCTTTGTTTGGAACATACCTGATGATGAAAGGAAAATATGGGTTAAGTCTTCACCTCAAGAATCTTCCTCTCCAAGGAAAAGAGGTTTTAAGAATCATCAAGCTTGGATTTCCTGCTTCTATTGAACAATCTACCCGAGCTCTAAGCATGCTCATGATTACTTTTCTGGTTACGGGCTTCGGGGTTGTAGGAACTGCTGCTTACGGTGTTGGGGCTCGAGTTCTTAGCTTTGTTATTATCCCTGCCCTTGGTTTTTCCATGGCCACTTCCACTGTTGTTGGGCAAAACATTGGGGCTGGAAAGTATGATAGGGCCATGCAAACAGCAAAGTCTGCTTGCTTCATCATTTTTATCTCATTAACGACTGTCGGAATTTTTACTTTTCTCTTTGCTCAAAACCTGATGGCCTTCTTTATTCCTGACTCTCCAGAAGTTCAACATGAAGGGGCTAATTTCATTAGAACTATTTCATTAACCTTTGGCCTCATTGGTTTTCAACAGGTCGTAAGCGGTGCTTTACGAGGTGGAGGCAGCACTCTCCTATCAATGCTGCTAGCAATGACCACTCTTTGGCTTTTTCGCTTTCCTACGGCCTATGTCCTATCCAACCACACCGAATTAGGAATAAAAGGCATTTGGTGGGCCTTTGGAGTCTCGAATCTTTTAGCTGGTGTCTTATCCTGGTACCTCATTTTTCAAACGAAATGGATGAAGAATTTAACTCGTTCGAATAAAAATGAAGTTACAAAAAATCAAATACATAGCTTAGAAGAAAGAAAAATTAGCGATCATTTATCCACATAACGGGTATTTATTTCAAAAAATATTCACCGCGTCATAAGTTGTACTATAGTGGCCATGAACCTCAACAGGAGTCAGGATGAAGATACTACTAGCTGCTACTCTTTTAATGTCTGTAAGCATTCAAGCTTTTGCTAATGATAAAATTATTATTGGTAAAGATGACCGCTATCGCGTTACCGAAAAAAGTAAAACATCTATCCATAATAGCATCGGCCTTTTGCTTCTTTTTAATAATAAAGGTACTTCTGCAAGTTGTACCGGAACGATTATCTCCAAACGTCACGTCCTGACGGCTGCACACTGCCTGATAGATGAGGATGGAAACGAATTCACTCCTTATTTTTTGCCAGGGGTAAACCAGGATTTAACAAAAAATCTCTCAAGCCCTGGAGGAACTTTTAAAGGAGTACGTCAGGCCATTTATCCTCCATATTATTATGATTCTACCGCCCTTAATGATGTGGCCATTATTGAAGTTGAAGGTGATCTTCCTTATGCCCCATTACAAATAGCAGAGTTTCAAAATGATCGAGATCTCGCTATTGCAGGATATCCCGGGGATAAGACTCTAGGAACGCAGTGGGAATCAAAAGGAAGAAAAGCTTTATTAATCAAAAATGGACATAAATTAGATACCAAGGGAGGACAATCAGGCTCTGCAATTCGAAACAAATCGAATAAAATAGTTGGGGTGCACTCGGGAGGTATCGACCTAGGGCTGACCAAATGGAATGTGTTCGCACCTCTTGATGCCCAGATTATTAATTTCTTAAAAGGAGAAATGAAGTAATTTCTCCAAAAGAGATCACGAGTTGAAATTATTTGTACTAAGAAAATTAGCAAATATCGGTCTCGGTTTTCTTCTAGAACACCGAGACTTTTTTATTCAAACCAGCTCTACCGTTATCAAATGGTGGAAAGGTAAAAAAATAGCCATCATTGGCCCCCAGGAAAGTGGGAAAGACGCTCTCTGGAATCGCCTACAAGGACTAGACCCTAAAGAAACTTCTTCTCTAGATCAAAGCAGAGTCCCCCATTTTAAAATTGACTTCAGACTCTCCAATGGAAAACGTATCAACCTTACTTGCAAACGCTCTCTTAATATTGGAGGAGAAGAAAATCATCGAGATCAAGTCTTAGGCTGGCGAGCCGTTTGTGAAGATGCCGATATCATTTTCTACCTAATCTCTATTGATGATCTTTTGGAGCATCGCTATTTATCCGGTAGAATTAAGTCAGACCTTCAATGGATATATAAAACGATACCTTATTTAAAAAGTGATCCACATCTTCATATCCTTATTAACAAGATTGATTTAAAGATAAACTCTCATACAGAGTATTCTGAGTATAAGAATAAGCTTAAAGATGAATTAGAAAAGCTTGATAGCTTTGTGAAATCTCAACTGGAGCCTTGGGATCGAAGCTATGCGGGTTCTACACTCATTTCAGTCTATGACGAAGGTCTTTATCTTAAGGGAATCGAAAACGCTTTTAATGCCGTTTATGAAAGAGTGGTAACGGATAAGACCTAAGTCACTCCATTACCACTTTCTAACAGCTGTGACCTCTTTTTATTCTTCACATGTTCCAATATAGTCTGAACCGTTTTGATGGTTTCTGTGCGCATTAAGGGCATTACATGAAACGACAATAGTTCGTGGGTTATTATTAGTATTGTGACAAAGCTTAACTTTCACATTCTTTTTAATCACTTTACCTTTTTTAGTGACAACCTCTGTTAACAAGAACTGCTCTGGAATATCACACTTAGCATTGATTGTTTCAACGATTGTCGGAGGAGTAACATCTTCAACAGGAGTGACTTCCGGATCACTCGGTATTATCCATTCATCCGGTTTAGCAATGCAACTACCAAAGAGTGGATTACCAAACTCATCTTCCGCATCCTCAAAGGCCGGCATACAACGATCCACTAGTCTTTCACAGGAGTCGAGATCTGTTGCTTCCGAACAAACCTTATCTGCTCCTAGAATCAACTCTAAGGTGGGATAATAATCTTCTTGTGGATTACATGAATAAAGAAATCCTAAGATTAAAAACAAGGCCGAATGTTTCATGATGAAATCCAAAACGATTGGTTACAATCGAAGGATTCTCTGGTCTTAGATTTTCAAGCTTACGTGCTACCTCTAGAAACGTCCAACACCCAAGTCAGAGTAATTTACTAAATTATAACATGAGCTTTTTTTGAAGGGGGAATCAATCTAAAAGTTCCCGGATTTCAGATTGTTAGTGAGAAAAGGGTGTGAGAAAAGCTTATCTCTCACACCCTTTTTATTTAGAGCTTTAGACTTTTGATTCAACAGGAACTTCTGGAGCCACAACCAAGTTCTTTTTCTTAAACTTATTCATTACTCTAAGAAGAAGAATATGCACCGATGGCGTCAGGATATACGTAAATATCACAGATCCAATCATCCCACCGATAACCACTGACCCCATGGATGATTTCATCTTATCAGGATCAAAAATTTGCGGCCAAGAACCGGCAATAATGGCAATGGAAGTCATAAGAATAGGCTTAAACTTCTCACGAGCTGCAATCCACAGAGCTTCTTCCCATTTGGTTCCTTTAGCAATGAGCTGTTCTGCATACTCAATCATGAGAATCGCATTATTCACTGCAAGTCCCACTACCATTACGAAGGCCATCATGGAACCGATGTTGATTGTTCCTTCCAAAAAGAACATCATCACAAAGACTCCCAGGAAAGATGTCACAATACAGCTCGCGATAGAAATCGGGAAAACAAACGAGTTAAGAACAGCCACTAGGAGCATGTAAGTCAGAATAACCGCCAGAAGGAAGGCCTGACCAATTTCCGCTCCTGCTTCTGCTTGGTTCTCTGCTCTACCTGTATAACGATAAGTAACGTTATGAGGAAGTTCTACCGCTGCAAACTTCTGGCTCAACTCACTCATAACCAGCCCGGCAGTACTTTTTGAAAGATAACCGTTTAGCTGAATGATCTTAGACTTATCACGGCGCTTTAGAGGAGAGGAAGCAATCACTTGTTTAACTTCCCCTACAGTCACAATAGGAATAAGTCCATCCTTACCGTGGATAAGGAATTGAGAGAAATCTTCTGGAGATTTTTTAAAGCCCTTATCAAGAGTAACGTTAATGTCATACTCCTCACCCAGTTCTTTATAAACGGAGTCATCATCTCCATTCACAAGTGCCCGAATGACTGTACCAACCTGAGCGTTATTGAGCTTTTGCTGAATAATAGCGGCAGGATCCCCTTCGAACTGTACTTCAAGTTTTGGATTAATGTAACTTGATTGAACAGCAGAGAAATAACCAGTCTCATTCATAATGGCCCTAAACTCTTCAGCAACTTTGGCCATATCTTCCATATCAAGACCACGAATGTCCACTGTGATATCACCAAGACCATCACTGGATTTGTTACCCCCTGATACAAAGATATCTGCTTCAGGAATATTGGCAACCTTCGGAATAAGGTCATTGATCAGATCTTCATAAGTTCTGGTACGTTCAGCATACTTGTGCAGGTTTACTAGTACACGGGCTTTTTCTTCCCCTGAGTAACCAATATCAGAGAAGTAAGACTTCACTTCTGGATATTCTTTAATGTACTTCTCAATAATCTTCACTATTTCAGTTGTTTTCTCAACTGGAGTACCATCAGGCATCACCACTTCTACAGAGAATTCATTTCGGTCGGAACGAGGAATAAACTCTCCACCGGTCTTTGAAAGTGGGTAGATGATAGAAAAGAAGAATGCCA
>DATGND010000263.1:0-5875 GCA_035306925.1 Bacteriovoracaceae bacterium
CGAGGACGATCCTGAACTGGAAACTTTTCGTGAACTTGATAAGAGAGGAGTTATTCAACTCCGTGTGCTACCAAACCCGGGAATGGAAGGCACTTGTGAATTCGTTTACCATGAAGCTTCAAAGATTCTAAAAAAACTTTACGGGGATCGTGCCTGGATCTCATTTGTTGAAGTGAGAGAGAATGAAAAGAACTCAGGCCAGTTCATTCCTTAAATAGCCTGTAAGCCAATCAAGAAGGACTGGATCTTCCTTTCTAGGGTCATAGTCCTTCTTATTCAATCTTAAGAGTTGGGACTCAACATTAAAGCGAGCGGCCCACTCATCAAATAGATCCTGATTACTATAAAAAGTAATAGCCGATTTTAAACATTTTAAAAGATGGATAGGATAGGCATTCATGTCTGAAATAATATATTCAAACTCTCTTTGAAAATCCTTATTGTGTAGTAGTTTACCAAATGTTCCCTTCTCAATTTCTTGCCATAGAAGATTATAGAGTCCTAGCTGTCCATGGTAACTTAGGTTGGAATGGTAGAAATGGTCCGCATGAATGAGGTCATGTAGGCAAAAGCTCAAATAGTCACGTTCACCTAGAATATATTCTTTCATCTGATCTTCTTTAATGATGAGACTTAAACATCTGCGACCACTTTTTTGTTGTTTCAGTACTTCCAGAGGAGTGGGGATATGAAACATTAACTCCAAGGGATATTTTCCTGTGGAGAAATGAAGGAGGGCCCTATTGACTGATCGTGGAGTGGACTTGAAGGCAAAGTTATTTACCATGTCTCCTAAACTCATTTTCCCTAATCGTTTTTTGATATTAGATTCAATGGGAATATGTTGAGGGAATGGAGAGTGAAGGTTGTGTTCAATTTGATCATTTGGCTGATAAGCACCTAACCATCCACCTGGATAACGCAAGCTCAGGCCAATGACGATATAATGAAGGGCCAATTCAGACTCATTTATTTCATTATTTTTAAATTGTTTGAGTGACTCGTTAAAAAGTGAAAGAAACTTAGGCACTTCGATTTGCAACTCTTCGTGACTAATAAGCTTTTTCTTAAATCTTCCGGATCTTGAGGATGGCTTCATGGATCAGTTCTACCATTTTTGCCATAATAAAGCATCAAGCAAGAGGAGGGCGTCATGAAATGGTACAGTTTAGAATGGGTTTGGCGTACTAATGGCAGAAGAGCTAATCTGAAGGTTCGTTTCAATGACTGGACTCATCAAATTAGATGGTTTGAGATTAAAGGAGAGTCGCGGGATGGGCGTCGTCTCATTGGAGTTCTTGATTCAGGAGAGAGAATTTCCTTCCCTAAGCGCTCTATCGGTTGGTCAGAATATTACCCTTATGCGGAATTCTCTGCACATGCCGTTTAGCTTTTCTTCCTGACGTAAACAACCTTGTCGACCCGTGCGATGAGGTTGCCTAACTCATCCACTATTTTTACTTCGAAATGAGCATCCATTTTAGTGTTTTCTTCTACAAAACTTTTGATTTCATCAATGCGTGATTGAGTAAGTATAAACTCTGTTTGGACTTTTCCACGTCCTGGTTTTTTAAATTCAATGGTAGCGGCTTTGTCCCAGACAATATAGTTCGGCCCTAGGTTTTTGATAAGCATCAGCATGTACCAAGGATCAACCATCGAGTAAAGAGAACCACCAAATTGGGTGCCCATGTAGTTCTTGTTGTAGAAGGTGAGTGGCATTTCTACTTTAATGTAACGATAGTCTTCGCTGATTTCTACAGGGCGAACACCTGCTCCAAGAAATGGCCCATAGAATCTGATCAATCGATCTAGAAAAAGTTGTCTTATTTTAAGAAAGTTCACGATCTTATTCCTTTGAAATAACCTTGGTGACGTGACTATCAGCAAAAGCAATGACATCGCCCGTTACCGTTTTTACTTCACCTCTCATGAAAATAAACTGCTTTGTTTCTTTAACAATTTCGGCCGTTAAGAAACACTCTTTCATAGACTCTTGAAAGGCCTTAAGAAAGGTCACGTTGATAGATAGGGTTAAACAAGGTCCTTGATGTGTTACAAAGGCCAGAGGCCCGAAGACCTCGTCTAAGGCTGCTGTAAGAAAGCCTCCCTGATAAAGGCCTGCAGGGTTTGAGAATTTCTTTTTAAAAGGGATTTTCGCTCTAATATCTTTTCCCGGATTAATGGAAAGATACTCAATACCGAGCTCTTCCATGCTAGGAGGAGGAAGTTGGAGACCTGGAGCCTTTGCTTTAAGTTCTAAAAAAAACTTATCCATATTACTTTTTAATACTCTTGATAAAGTTTCTTAGGTTTTTTTTAACGATAGCAGGTTCCCCCGTCAGGCGACCCAGCTGGATACTTCCTTGAAGAAGGGAGAGAGTAATGGATGTAGCCTCTTTCGCAGAAATATTGATTTCCATCTTCTTATACAGAGAGAGAATCCAGTCATAATGAAGTTGATGGAGTTTCATGACTTCCTCTTGGAGTCTTTCATCAATAATCATCCATTCCAGTGAAAGAGCAGATAGAGGACAAACACGATTTTTTTCACAAATCCATGCAATTAATTTGTCACAATATTTGAGGATTGCTTTTTCTGGTGTACTATTCTTACAAGTTTGCGTCCAATCTAGAAAGGCTTGTTGATAGAATCGATAGAGTTCAATACCCAATTGATTCTTACTAGAATAGTGGTGGTATAAAGAAGATTTTTTGATGGATAAGGAATCGGCCAACTCTTGCAGGCTAAATCCATGAAATCCTTTAATCAAAAGCATCTTACTGGCCTGGTGTAATATAGAGGTACGTGTTGAAGTATTCATGGTTCCATGATAACCTACCGATCGGTAGGTTGTAAAAGGAATAATGCATATGACACAACGTAAAGTAGCTATCTTGGCCGGTAAAAGAACACCCTTCGTAAAATCCATGTCTGAGTATCTAGGATATTCAAACTACGATCTATTATCACACGCACTCAACTCTCTTGTAAAAGATCAAAAGTTAGAAGGTAAAGAGCTAGGTGATTTTATCTCAGGCTCGGTCATGAATCATCCCTTTGACTGGAATTTATCGCGAGAGGTAGTTCTAGGATCTCAGTTAAATCATCAAACTCCTGGTTTAAATATTCAGAGGGCCTGTGGTACAGGACTTGAAGCTGCAAACCTGATAGGACTCAAAATTGCCAGTGGTCAGATTGAAGTAGGAGTAGCAGGTGGAACAGATACCAACTCTGACGTTCCCTTTATTGGAAATAGAAAGCTTACTCATAAACTCATCGAGCTTCAAAACGCCAAGACATTAAGTCAAAAACTTAAAGTGGTGATGTCCATTTCACCTAAACTTCTAAAACCATTACTACCTGCGGTTAAAGAACCTAGAACGCAAAAATCTATGGGAGAACATTGCGAGTTAATGGTTAAGGAGTGGAAGGTATCACGAGAAGAGCAGGATCAGCTCGCCTATGAATCTCATCAAAAAGCCGCTCGTGCTTATGAAGAAGGCTTTCATGATGATTTGATTAGTGAGTTTGCAGGAATTAAGAAAGATACCATTACTCGAGCTGATACTTCTGTTGAAAAGCTTGCAAAACTAAGAACTGCCTTTGATAAATCTTCAGCAGGGACCTTAACAGCAGGTAACTCTACTCCTCTTACAGATGGTGCCAGCGTGGTGCTTTTATCAAGTGAAGAATGGGCAAAAGAAAATAACAAAGAAATCCTTGCTTACTTAAAAGATGTGGAAGTTGCTTCAGTTGATTTTGTTAAGGGGGCAGGACTTTTGATGGGGCCAACAATTGCAGTTTCAAGACTTCTCTCTCGAAATAATCTTACTCTTGAAGATTTTGATTATTATGAGATTCATGAAGCCTTCGCTGGTCAGGTGCTTTGTACTTTAAAGGCATGGGAGAGTGAGGAGTACTGTAGAGACGTTTTAGGAAGAGATAAGCCATTAGGTTCAATTGATCGGAAAAAACTTAATGTCAAAGGTGGAAGCCTTGCTTTGGGCCATCCATTTGGTGCCACTGGTGGTCGTATTTTGATTACGAGTGCTAAACTTCTCAATCAAAAAGGCTCAGGAAGAGTCCTTATATCCATTTGTACGGCAGGGGGTATGGGGATAGCGGCCA
Source organism: Bacteriovoracaceae bacterium (assembly GCA_035306925.1). Lineage (GTDB taxonomy): Bacteria > Bdellovibrionota > Bacteriovoracia > Bacteriovoracales > Bacteriovoracaceae > Peredibacter. The sequence goes on from DATGND010000263.1 coordinate 4,133, forward strand.
TTGTGGAGAAGTAATCATGCACATGATTTTAAGAACTCTATGGGCCTTTTTTTGTAAGCCTTTTCTAAAAAAGAAAGGCTTTAATGAAGAAAGCGTTATTACCATGAGAGTTCTCCCCACTGACTTAGATCTTCTATGGCATGTGAATAATGGTGTTTACTTTTCCTATATGGACTTTGGGCGTTGGGACCTTATTTTTCGCAATGGGCTTTTTGATATTGCCAGGAAGAATAATATTTTTTCGGTAGTGGCAAGTGAGTCCATGAGGTTTAGAAAGTCGTTAAGATTGTGGGATAGATTCACTCTCAAAACTAAAGTGATCGGTAGAGATGATAAATACTTTTTCATTAACCAATACTTCTACTCTAATAAAGAAGAATTGATGGCCGTGGGGTTTGTAAAAATCCGTTTTATTCATAAAAAAGAAGGTGTTATCCCTCCTCAAAGAATACTTGATCTTTGTAATTCCGATTTGGAATTTGTGAGTAAAGAGATGTCAGATGAGGCCTATAAGTTTGAACAGCTCTTTCTCAAATAATTTTAGAATCTCTTTACATTGAAATTAAATTCGTTATTTAAGTTCGTTTTAATCAGTATTTAAGCGAAGTGTCAGAGCTTCGCTTCTTTCCAAGTAAAATTTTTCATTCATACTTCCAACCATCGTTAGCTGAATAGTCAGCTTTAATAAGGAGAAAGTATGAAAAAGCTTGTTTTGATGTCTGCATTTTTGGCCGTAGGTTCGATTGGACATGCAAGTGTAATCGACATAGCCAAGATACCTGTTGATGGAATTGATTCGCTGAAAGCTTTTTATTCCATCGATGATGAGAGTAAAAAAGTCGATCTAAACCTTGCTATTCGTTCTAAAAAGGGAACTGATTTTGAAACAACTTATGAAAAAATTCCTTTTGATGGCCTTCACTACGATGCCAATGAAAAGAAAATTATCCTAACTCATGAAGGTAAGATCATTGAGTGTGCGAAAGTTACTGAAGAGTGGGGTAAGAAAATAATCTCTGATGAGAACTGTAAAATCGTTACTAAGAAAATTGTTTTAGAAGATCGTGAGTACCAAACTCGTCAATACTATAAGATTGCCTTCGAAGAAATTGGAAAGAAAAAAGTTGATCCTGAATTAGAAGGTAAGAAGAAAGTAGATCCAGAGCTAGAAGGAAAGAAAAAAGTTGATCCTGAGCTTAACGGGAAAAAGAAAGTTGATCCTGACCTAGTTGATGGTAAGAAAAAAGTAGACCCTGAGCTTAACGGGAAAAAGAAAGTTGATCCTGAGTTAGTTGGGAAGAAAAAAGTAGACCCTGAATTAAACGGGAAAAAGAAAGTTGATCCTGATCTAGTTGATGGTAAGAAAAAAGTAGACCCTGAACTAAACGGGAAAAAGAAAGTTGATCCTGAGCTAAATGGGAAGAAGAAAGTGGACCCTGAACTAAACGGGAAAAAGAAAGTTGATCCTGAGTTAGTTGGGAAGAAAAAAGTAGACCCTGAACTAAATGGGAAGAAGAAAGTAGACCCTGAACTAGCTGGGAAAAAGAAAGTTGATCCTGAACTAAATGGGAAAAAGAAAGTTGATCCTGAGCTAAATGGGAAAAAGAAAGTAGACCCTGAACTAGCTGGGAAGAAAAAAGTTGATCCTGAGCTAAATGGGAAAAAGAAAGTAGACCCTGAACTAGTTGGGAAGAAAAAAGTAGACCCTGAACTAGTTGGGAAGAAAAAAGTAGATCCTGAACT
>DATGND010000264.1:0-3009 GCA_035306925.1 Bacteriovoracaceae bacterium
TGGGTGTCATACATCACTTAGAATGCAAAGTGATGGGCCTTATTTTAAGAGTTAAAACGATGAAATAATGAGGGTGTGACTCTGGGCATTTGAAAAATGACCAGAATTAACTGCCTCACATTTAAGTGAGGCAGTTAGTAATTTATCTATTAAGGATAGGCATATTACGAACTTTCTTCCCGAAAAAAGCTTGAGGAAGAGATGGCTGAAAGCCTAAGCGTGACTCTTTCTGAGTAATACAACTTTTCACATCTTCATAAAGTTCTTCCCAAGTATCATTCTGAGAAAGGTTATCTAGAAGACACTCATCCCAATAAGTGTAAGTTGTATCAGTAGAACAACCAAAAGAAGGTCTATCTTTAATTGCAGCAGTCATAATCACACGATTATCACGGGCAAGCTTTTGTATGAACTGACCTGAGTAACAAGCAGAAATAAGAAGTACCGTTGGAGCTTGTCCACAAGTAGCATCCAGAATTTGAGAAAGTTGGTCAGGAGTAATAGCTCCTCTTTCCCCTTCATAACCTGCACTTAAGTAGAAACCAAAGTTTTTAATTCCATGAGAGGTCATGAACAATAAACACTTATCCACTTTTTGGTTAATACGAAGTCCAACAAAAGCACGAGCAATGTTATTGAGGGTGGCAAGCTTAACCTCTTCAGTAACAAGTCTTCTGTCGCTGGTCAGGTGAGTTTGGTTCTCATGGTAAGCACCAAGAAAATGAAACAGTTCAGAAATAGCGACTCTTCCATTATCAAAATTAGGAATTGAATCATCCCCAGAAATAAAAACGGATTTCCATTCAGCATGGGCGTTGACCACAAAGATCATGGCCAGAAGTGTTAACAGTTTTTTCATTTAGTTCCTTTTAGTAATAGAGAGAAAAGTCCCTCCTGTTATCAAAAGGAAAACACAAAATCAAATTTTGATGAATTTTCTATTGACAGTCTCTGTCCAATTCCTTAGACTCAACAGCACTTTCATACTCATGCGGGAATAGCACAGTGGTAGTGCGTCTGCTTGCCATGCAGAAGGTCGTGGGTTCGATCCCCATTTCCCGCTCCATTTTTTCTCTTCATTTCCCTAATAGATAATAAAACTTGCCCCTACTGTTAGAGCAACAGCGGCCCATGATGGTATTTTCCAAAACTCTAGAAGTAAAAAACCCACCATCGCTAAAGCAAAATCTTTGGCGCTAAAGATTGCACTGGTCCAGACAGGATCATATAAAGCAGCTAGAAGAATTCCCACCACTGCAGCATTGACTCCAGAGATAGACTGGCGTACCCGTCCGAGGGTTCTGAGTTTTTCCCAAAAGGGTAATGCTCCAATGATCAGTAAAAAAGATGGAAGGAAGATGGCCACTAAAGCGATTAAGGCCCCGAACCAACCATTGGGCGCACTACTTGAAACTGCTCCTAAGTAAGCACTGAATGTAAAGAGTGGTCCAGGTATAGCATTGGCAAGTCCATAGCCGGCCATGAATAAATCATTAGTAACCCACCCTGTAGGAACAACTTCCGCCTGAATTAAGGGTAGAACCACATGCCCTCCTCCAAACACTAAAGCTCCTGAACGAAAAAAACTATCAAACATTTGCAGGGCCTGAAGAGGATACATGGGACGAAGAATGGGAAGAATAAATAAGATCCCAGCAAAGAGAAGAAGAAAAAAGGCGCCAAATCTTTTTTGACCTGACTGTAAAGGCTCATGAGGAAGTTCACTTGCAGACTTCAGAAAAAAGGCTCCATAAATTCCTGCGAGAGTAAGAACCAAAACTTGAATTAAGGCCGTATGAACAAACAACACGATCACGCTGGCAATAACGGCGATAGAGATTCGTTCTCGATCTGGGCAAAGCTTTTTTCCCATTCCAAGAACTGCTTGAGCAACCACTGCCACAGCAACCACTTTCAAAGCATGAAGCCATTGATGAGACTCAGTTGTATCAAAGTGGGCCATTCCTAGGGCACAAAGAACAAGAACAATAGCGGATGGGAGTGTGAAACCTATCCAGGCCAGTATGGCCCCCCAGATTCCTAAACGGGAAAGACCGATTCCCATCCCCACCTGACTACTAGCGGGCCCTGGTAAAAATTGGCAAAGAGAAACGAGATCCGCATAGGCATGCTCACTTAACCATTTTCTCTTGGTCACAAATTCATCTCGAAAATAACCAAGGTGAGCAATAGGACCTCCAAAGGAGGTCAGTCCTAAGCGCAGAAAGATAAATAAAAGTTCAAGGGATTTCATTAATCGTTTGTTTGAGTAGGAAAGCCCTTCTCATTCCAAAGGATCATTCCGCCTTCCATGTTGTAGACTTCTTTAAATCCTAAGGACATGGCCTGTAATGTGGCATTAGCAGAACGGGCCCCTGAACGACAAATAAAAAGAATTTTTTGATTTTGGTCTGCTGATTTTAGGTAACTTTCTAACTCATCACCAAGAGTATGTAACTTGGCCCCCTTAATGTGGCCAAGTTCACCAATAAATTCGTCCGGTCTTCTGACATCGATTAATTCAAAATCACTTAATTCCTGAGGTTCATTTACCTGTAGAGTTGGAACACCATCTTTAATCAACTGAATGTTTTTCATGACTAATCCTAACGTTATCCTTGGTCTTAATCGTCAAAGGGAGTTTTAAATAGGATACACTATTTTTCTCCTGAGGTGGCAATTTTCCTGCGTCGATATTGACCTGGATACTTGGTAGAAGAAGTCGTGGGGCCTTAAGAGTTCTATCTCTTGATTCTCTGAATTCAACAAACTCATTCTCAGAGGTTTTCTCAGTCAACTGGATATTATTTTTCTTACTCTCCCCGATTGTTGTTTGAAACTGCATTTCTCTTCCATTCGGAAGATAGTCGTGTCCTACAAAAACTCTGGTTTCATCCGGAAGTGAGTAGAGGTTTTTAGCTACCGAGTGATACAAGTCTTTGGCACTACCTTTAGGGAAGTCGCATCTGCCAGTACCATAGTCAGGCATAAACAAAGCGTCTCCGGTAA
>DATGND010000265.1:0-2428 GCA_035306925.1 Bacteriovoracaceae bacterium
AAGTTCCTTTGGAACTAGAAAAGGCCCTGGAAGAGATTTTCTCAGAAGAGCCAGAAGCCAGAGCTGGTCTTGAAAAAGAAATTTCTGAGTTTTATGAGAACTTAAAAGTCACTCGTAAGGATGAATTAAGAAGCCTTATGACTGAAGATCTGGGGAGTTCATTTGAAAGTCTTGATTTCTTCCTAACAGGACTCAGCATTGCAGGAACTCATGCTGATTCAACAGATGGCGAACTTTCAGAAATCATCGAAGACCTTGAAGATCTTGTTATGGATCTTGAAGAGTATTTAGAAACAGAAGGAAGTGAGGAAGACCAGGAAGAACTCACTAATGCTCTTCTTGGAACGTGGGAAGCCCTTCTTAAGCAATTAAATTAAGAATCTCATTTCGATAAGAAAACTTAAAATCAGGGTGCTCAAGACTAAAAATTTTGAGCCCCTCATTTCTTAAACGACAACTCGGACACTTTCTACAACCGGCCTTAGGAATCCCCTCATAACAAGTAATCGTCTCTTCTAATAGATACTCTAAAACACCAAGCTTATAACCAAACTCCATCGTATCACGTTTGGTCATCTGCACTAATGGAGTTCTGATTTCAAAGGAGTCATCAGCAAAGTCCATGCGTAGAGCTGCTTGAATAAGATCCATATAAGCGCGAGAGCAATCTCTATAACCAGAGTTTGCCTCTTCGAGTTCCATCACTCCTAGATAAATGCACTTAGCACTTAAGTGATGAGCATGAATTCCAGCAATCCTGGCCATCAATCCATTGCGGCCAATGACAATAGTATTAGGAGCCTTACCTTCTTCATGTTGAATTTCTTGATTCTTACCAATAAGAGCAGACTCTGTAATTTCAGCCAGACAATTGATCTCTAAAACAGTGTGATCCACACCAAAGTGCTTACAAATTTTTTGGGCCTGAAGAATTTCTTGAGAGTGTCGTTGATTATAAGTAAATGACAAGGAAAGAACATTCTCCTTTCCAAACTCCTTAATGGCAGCAGCTAAACATAGACTTGAATCCATCCCACCCGAATGAACAACGACCGCTTTCTTCTTCATTAGTAATGCCTTTTTTGCTCCCATTCATAAGCTGTTTTAATAATGAATGAAAGATCATCATATTGAGGCTTCCAATCAAGGTGCTTATGAATTTTAGATACAACCGCAGTTAAAGAAGCGGGATCCCCTGCTCTTCTTTCTTCATTGATCGCATTTAGTTTTTTCCCTGTGACTTCTTCAACTTTAGTAAGAACTTCCTTCACACTAAAGCCTTTCCCATAACCACAGTTAAAGATATTAGATTCTCCACCTTGTGCCAGATAATCAAGAGCTGCTACGTGAGCCGAGGCAAGGTCACAAACGTGAATGTAATCGCGAACACAAGTTCCATCTGGAGTTGGGTAATCGGTTCCAAAAACTTTCATGGATTCGCGCTTTCCGCAAGCAAGCTCACTTGCCACTTTAATTAAGTGGGTAGCTTGAGGAAAGGACTGCCCGATCTGACCTTCAGGGTCGGCTCCGGCCACATTGAAGTAGCGAAGGGCCACATATCTAAAGTCTGAAGCAAAGCTCACATCTCTTAGCATATGTTCAGTCATAAGTTTTGACTGGCCATAAGGATTAATTGGTTGAGTTACAGACTCCTCAGAGCAGAGACCTGATTCAGGAATCCCGTAAACCGCGGCAGTTGAAGAGAAAATAAATTTATTAACATGAAACTCTCTACAAAGCTCAATGAGCTTAAGAGAATTGAGAGTATTATTCTTATAGTATTTTATAGGGTTTTCCACACTCTCTGGAACAACAATTGATCCCGCAAAATGAAGAACTCCATCAAACTGATGAGTTCTAAAAAGCTCGCGAAGCTTTTCCGCATCTTCTAGATCACCTACAACGAGTTCACCAGAAGTTACTGCTTCACGATGTCCGGTGGAGAGATTGTCATAAATAATGAGATCGTGATTTTGCGCTCCTAAGGCCTTCACTACATGAGAGCCAATATAGCCCGCCCCACCAGTTATAAGTAATTTCATTTGTCCTACCCTTTTTAATCCTTAAATTCTATAATTCTCTCTAATGAAAGTAAATTACAGCTTCATCAGAGAAGGTATTTTGTGAAAGTATTGCATCTAAGTTCTGAGAAAACATGGCGTGGTGGAGAGCAACAAATCGCCTATTTAATGGATGAGTTAAGAGATACTCACCAAGTTGAAACCCTCGCTGCAGCTCGTGCAAATTCTGAGTTTGCTAAACGTATGTATCAAAAAAAGCACCGAGTAGTAGAGCTCCCTTTTAAATCTGAACTTGATCTCTATACCGCTTACAAAGTTAAGGAACTGGTAAACGATGAGAAAATTGACATCGTTCATATGCACTCAGGGCACTCGCATACAATTGGAGTTCTATCCAAAGTATTGGG
>DATGND010000266.1:0-11175 GCA_035306925.1 Bacteriovoracaceae bacterium
AACAAACAACCGTCATTGATGTAGGTATTAATATCTTGAATGGTAAGCTGGTGGGTGATGTGAATTTTGAAGAAGTATCCCCGCTGGTAAAAAATATTTCTCCAGTTCCTGGAGGAGTTGGACCAATGACCGTTATCTCTCTTATTGAAAATTTAGTGATCGCTTGTGAAAAGAAAATCAAAGGATAGTTATGTCTAATTTTAAAACGCATCTTTATGATGAACACCTTAAACTTAATGCTAAAATCGTTCCTTTCGCAGGATGGGATATGCCTGTTCAGTATACTTCCGTTAAAGAAGAAGTAAGTGCAGTCAGAAATTCAGTGGGTGTTTTTGATGTCAGTCACATGGGTGAGTTTTTTGTTACTGGTCCTGATGCTTTAAAATTTGTTGATTACATTCTGACCAATGATATTTCTGCTGCCGAAGTAGGAAAAGCTATTTACTCTCCACTCTGCCGTGAAAATGGAACAGTCATTGATGATTTGATTGTTTATAAGTTCTCAAATGAACGTTTATTAATTTGTGTGAACGCATCTAACATTGAAAAAGATTTCACTTGGATAAAGTCAAAACTGGGTGGCTTTAACTGTGAGCTTGTGAATAAGTCTGATGACTATTCTCTTTTAGCGGTTCAAGGACCAAAAACCTATGAAACACTAGTTAAAGTTTTTCCTGACTTGGAAAACATCTCCTACTATTCAGTTATTGAAAAAGGTTCTTTTATTTTTGCCCGTACTGGTTATACCGGGGAAGATGGCTTTGAAGTTTTTGGAAGCCATCAGGAGATCATTGAGCTTTGGGGAAAACTTATCGCCCTAGGAGTGACTCCTTGTGGTCTGGCCAGCCGTGATGTTCTACGTCTGGAAGTGTGCTTCCCTCTTTATGGCCATGAGCTTGATGATAATGTCACTCCTTATGATGCGACCTTAGGATGGACTGTTAAACACACTAAAGAAAACTTCATAGGAAAAGATGCTCTCACTAACAAACCTACTAAGTACAAATTAGTTAAACTTCTTCTAGATAAAGGGATTCCACGTGATGGATATCCAGTTGTTAATGCACAAGGGGAAAATATTGGTGTCGTGACAAGCGGTACGATGTCCGTAACATTAAACAAGGGGATCGCGCTGGCACGTATTGACGTTGATAAAGTTCCAGCTGATGACGTATTCTTAATCGATATTAGAAATAAACATTACCCAGCACAATTAGTGAAAAAATCATTTGTAACCGGAGGACATAAATAATGGCGACAAATTATCCAGCAAATTTAAAATACACAAAAGAGCACGAATGGGTTTCCGTAGAAGGAGATGTGGCCACAATTGGAATCACTGACTTTGCTCAATCAGCTCTTGGCGATATCGTTTTCTTAGAAACACCGGATGTAGGAACAAAATTATCAGCTGGTGCAACTTTTGGAGTTGTTGAATCTATTAAATCTGTAAGTGATCTATACGCTCCTGTCTCAGGGGAAGTTATTGAAAAGAACTCTGATCTGGAAGGTTCTCCGGAAGAAATCAACAGCGATGCTTACGCTTCTTGGCTGATCAAAGTCAAATTAAGCGATACAAATGAACTAAATAATTTATTGTCAGCCGCTGATTACGAAAACTTTTGTAACAGTTCTCACTAAATTTTATGGAGGTGCTATGCAAATTAGCGCCTCCATTTCATTTTTTATTTTGCCACACCTTTCCATATATCTAAATTTTATTCACTATCTTAATTCATCCTTTACGAAGTAAGTTCCTTTGGTGATACTGCCGTCTCACTGTCACAGATAATTGAGGAACTTTCAGAATGGAATCGATCCAGTTACTAAATACCGCTATTATTAAGAGTAAAGAGAAAAAGATTAACCAGTCTTTTGACGAAAGATTAAACCAGGTGTGTAGTTCACCGGTTATTGAAATTCTTAATAAATGTATTTCTAATTATGCTGAGTCTCAGAAGATTTCTCGTGACCAAGCAGCTCTTCAGGTGGTGGAAACCATCCGTGAACTAGATGCTATCTGGTCTGATTATGTTGCAATCGAAGGTATTGACCGCCTCAAGCAAATGCTTAAAGGTCATCATTAAGTCTTAACTACAAAACCCCATTCAATGACGGCCCTGCCATCTTTCAAAAGATCCTTTGGAGGATTAGGGAAAGGGCCGGCCTGATTAAACGATTCCACCGCAGCTTGATCCAACTCTCTTATTCCTGATGAAGTTTTAATTTCTGCTGAAAGAATTTCTCCTCTCTCATTAAGTACCACGACCATACCTGTTATGTGGTTCTGACTAGCAATGGTTCTTCCACTGCGATAAAGGGCCTGGGCCTTTTCGTGAATACTTCTTCCCCAGAACTGCTCTAGTTTTTGTCTAATTCGGTGATAAAAACCATAATGCTTAAATTCAGTGGTATTTAATTGGGTGAAATCTCCCAAAGTCATCTCTTCTATATAGTCATTAGTTGCAGAAAATCCGTTCTCAGCTAAATCTCCATTCTCTTTTCCCTTAACAGATTCTGCAGAATGATCCTGTTGAGGTTTAAAAAGTTGAGCGTATTCATGGGCCGAACCCATGTCTGAGAGTTTTAGATTTTTAAGGTCCTTCTTTTTTTGGGATGCTTTATTTTTTTGCGTAATATGAGCATTACCCTTGGCCGCTTTTTTAAAGGTATCAATATTTTTTGCTACCGTCTGGCGATCAAACACTCTGTTTTTATCACTTAAAAAGGAGTTCTCAGTGGGCGTGCGTTCATCTCGAGGGTCTTCGGACTGAACAATTTGTTTTCTCGGCTGATGAAGTTTTAAACGAATGACTTCCGGATTATCGGTATTCATTGAAGTAACCGTGCTTGATGAAAACTTCCAAGTAACAAACAAAGTTACTATGTGGAACGCTAAGACTGGCCCCAAAAAGTATAAGTACGATCTTGTCCATCCTTTCCTTGGCATAGGACCTCCGTAAAGGTCCTATCGGCAAGAAAAGTATTTTAGTTAAAGATTCTTGAAGTACTCATCGTCCTCAACCCCTGTTTCAATAGACTGATCTTTTCTGTCAAATATAGGGTCTTCGGCTTCAGGTTCTGTTCCTGTTACAAAAGATTCTAAAAAGCCATCAAGACTTCCAGAACTAATAGGTTTTCCCGTTTCTTTATCAACCATGACAGTGGTAATGCCAGGAGGAGCGGTAAATGGAGTATCTCCAAATTTGTCGATAATCGCTTCCATATACTCACTAAAAATAGGTAGTGTGGTTTTGGCCCCCGTCTCGGCAAAGCCCAAAGTACGGTTGTCATCAAAGCCGGCCCAAGTTCCTACTACTGCGTGGTTAGAGTAACCCACAAAAATAGCGTCCACATAATTGTTAGTCGTTCCGGTTTTGGCCGCTAAGTTTTTAGATACCTTATTAACTCTCCTACCAGTTCCATGTAAAGTCACCCCGTTAAGAAGGTTCGTCATAATGTAGGCAAGTCTTCGATCATAAACCTGAATAGGACCTAAGTCTTTTGTGAATGGATTTTCAAACACCGGATCTGTTACTAGTTCGCCTTCTTCTGGCATCGGTGGTGTTTGTACCACTTCTGGAGCAGGAGTGGTCTCTTCTTTTGGTAAAACCCAATCAGGATCTGCTGCAGGAACAGGAATGGCTTCCCCATTTCGATCAGTGATTGAAGTGATATGCTTTAAGCGAATGGCCTTACCACCATTAGCAAAAATGGCATAGCCTTTAGTAAGTTCAGCTAGACTTATCCCAAATGAACCAAGAGATAAAGACATATCCTTAGGGATCTCGGCATTAATATGAAGTCTTCGGATAAAGTCATGGATCTTTTGAACACCAAGATCCTGCACCAGTCGAACCGTTGGAATGTTTCGAGAAACTTCCAGAGCACTTCTTAGAGTCATTGGCCCTTTAAATGCACCATCATAGTTTCTTGGTTTCCAGGAAAGTGAATCATCCACTCCCCCTAAGGCTTGAGGAGTATCCATCAAGATCGTTGAAGGAGTCATGCCATTTTCAAGAGCCGCTGCATAGATAAATGGTTTGAATGCAGAGCCGACCTGTCGAGAAGATTGAATTGCACGGTTAAACTGTGACTTATCAAAATTCACTCCACCAACAAGAGAAATAATTTCTCCGTTATATGGATTTAAAGCTATCATGGCCCCTTCTGCTTCTGGTTCTTGATCAAGACTTAACTCATGAAATCTCTCTCGTAACACCAAAGAAAGGTTAGAATCTTTTTCATAGCGTTTGATAAAAGAATCATCTACCAGTTGTTGATACGGAACTGACTTGCGCTCTACCTTTACTAGAACCTGGTCCCCTACTTTAAGTAAACGGGAAGGTTGATTCGGCTTAGGATGGTATTGAGGTGATTCACTAATGTTTCTTGGATGGGCCCATTCAAAACCTTTATGAGGGATAACTCCCCTTACTCCTCCAATGGAAACAATAATGACTTTTTTAGCATCATCAGTCTTAATCACAATAGCCGGATGAGTTGATCCTACCTCGATAAAATCATTAACAGGATCTTCAGCAGTATTTCCAATATCAACTAAACGACGAGCCTTTTCTGGAACCTCTTCCAATGCTCGTTGGAAATGAGCAAGTTTTTCAAGGCTATCTTCATCTGTTTCTTGATACTCATAAATATTTTTCCCTTCAGTAGAGAAAGTAAAAAACTGTGAATTATCTTTTAGAAGTTTATGTCTGTAGGCAATTATTTGCTCAGTCATTTCCTCTTCAGTAGCAAAGTGTTTAAGAGGACCTTTAAAACCCTGTCTCTTATCCAGCTCTTTGATGTTTTCTCTGACTGATTTTTCTGCTTTTTGCTGTAACTCCCAATCAAGTGTTGTTACAACTTCATATCCCTCTGTGAGAAATTCATCCTTACCAACAACTTTAACAACTTCTTGTCTTACCCAATCAGTAAAGTGACCACCCTTAATCGGATTCGGCTTTCTGATTCGCATCTTAATATCTTCAGCTAAAGCCGCTTCATATTCTTCCTGAGAAATCTTATTAGTTTCATAGAGACGTTTTAAAACATAGCTTTGTCTCATCTTAGCGTATCTTGGATTAACGTAAGGAGAATAACGTCCAGGGGCCACCAGAAGACCGGCCACTAAGGCACTTTCGGCAATAGTCGCTTCCTCTAGGTCCTTATCAAAGTAACCGCGAAAAGCTGCCTTAACTCCGTAGTAACCTCCACCAAGGTAAACTTGGTTTAAATAGAGATACAGAATTTCTTCTTTATTTAATTTCTGTTCAATTTTACGAGCAAGTAATAGGTCTTTAATTTTTCTGGTAATGGTTCTTTCTCGAGTTAGTAAGAAAGATTTAGCAACCTGCTGAGTAATGGTTGAACCACCTTGGACTAATTTCCCCTCTCGAAGGTTAACGATAAAAGCTCGAAGGATTCCGTAATAGTCCACCCCTTTATGATTAAAGAAGTTATCATCCTCTGCTGCAAGGAAAGCACTTACCACCTTAGGTGGAATATCTTGAAATTCCACTACATCTCTGTTTTCAAGACCTAGCTCTAAAAGAACTTCTCCATCCTTAGATAAGATTCGAGATGACTTAGGTGGGTTGTAATCTTTAAGAGAATTAATTTGTGGTAAATCCAGAGAAACAATAAAGAAGATTCCTATGAGAGAAAATACTCCCAGAAGTCCCAATATTAATAAAACAATTAAGGTTTTTAGTAGACGCTTCAAAACTCACACCTTTTTAGGCTTATTCCTGATAATCAATTTCTTTCAGATTATCGCTTAAGATTTTTATTTTTTTCTCCGCTGATAGCAGAGTTTGACGGCACTCTTTGTAGAGTTCAATGCCTTTTTCAAATTTTTTTAAACTTTCATCTAATGAGATATCACCTGATTCAAGTTGTTTAACAATTTGCTCAAGTTCTTTCAGAGAGGATTCAAAGTCCTTTTCGACACTTGCTTTCGGGGCCATTTTGCATCCTTTAATATCAAAAATTTTAGTTATTTTCCCATGGCCTCTTACATAGGACAAGTTTTCTAATACTTGAATCAGTAGGCGGAAATTGCCCATGCTATGTTTCTGGCACCTAGGTTGCTAAAATTGCCTAGGGGGAGTCAACTTTTCCCCAACCTTAGGATGAGGTTACATGAAGAATATTTGGGTACCCCTTAGTGGTCAAATTGCTCAACAAAGAAAAGTAGAAACCATTGCTAATAACGTTGCTAACGCCAACACCATTGGTTTCAAGAAAGATCAATTGGTCTTTAAAGAACATCTTACTGCTCTAACTAAAGGAGTTGAAGATATTCATATTCCTCGCAATGAGTTTTCTCCCAACGACTTTTACCATACTCAAGGTGCTGAAAATGCAATGGTAGCAGTGGACGGTAGCTTCACTGTTTTTGAGCAAGGACAACTCATGCCAACCAATAATCCTCTGGATTTAGGTCTGCAAGGAGATGGTTTTTTTGAAGTTCTTACTCCAACTGGAATTCGTTTTACTCGTCGAGGAAATTTTAACCTCAATAAAGATGGCGAAATTGTAACTGACCAAGGTTTTAAGTTACTCAGTAGTCGAAACCCTAATGCGGCTCCAGAAGAAAGAGTCATTAGAGTACCCAACAATTTATCTCTAACGATTGCCCAGAATGGAGAGATTTTTAGTCGCGAAGGTGTCATCGATCAGCTCTCAGTAGTTGAGTTCAAAGATAAGCATGCTCTTCGAAAAGAAGGAAGTTCCCTCTTTATCACGCCAGACCAGGACAATATTATTCGTAATGAGCTCACCACCAGTGTGAGACAGGGATTTCTAGAAGGGTCCAATGTGAATGCCATTGAAGAGATGTCAGAGCTCATAAAAGCACACCGCCATTTTGAATCCATTCAAAAGGCCATTAATACCTATGACCAGATTTCGGGTAAAGCCGCTAACGAAATCGGAAAGTTTTAATTAAGGAAAATATATGATTAAGGCGTTACATACTTCAGCAACAGGAATGGCAGCACAAGAATCCAATGTGAATACCATTTCCAACAATATCGCCAACGTAAACACAACAGGCTTTAAGAAATCCCGCACAGAGTTTGATGATCTTCTTTATGAAACAGTCCAAGAGGCAGGTAGCAGATCTTCTGCCAACTCGGAATATACAGTAGGACATCAAGTTGGATCGGGGGCGAAGGTATCGGCCACTCGAAAAATTCATACGCAGGGGGCACCTCAGATTACCAATAACCCTTATGACTTAATGGTTAATGGAGAGGGGTTTTTCGGAGTCATTGCTCCAAACGGCGAACTAAAATTTACAAGAGATGGAAGTTTTAATGTGGATGCTCAAGGTAACCTTGTTTCTAGAGCAGGTCACCGAGTGTTTCCAGGAATCGTTGTTCCACCTAATATTATGAAAATTAATATCGCTGAAGATGGTGTTGTAGATGCCTATACTCGTGACTCCATACAGCCTATTAACCTGGGACAAATTCCAGTATTTACTTTTGTTAACCCAGCAGGTCTTCGCTCTGATGGTGGTAACCTGGTAGCAGCAACCAATGGGAGTGGACAACCAACGCAAAACATTCCGGGACAAAATGGTTCAGGAGTCGTTATGCAAGGGGCGATTGAATCATCTAACGTTAACGTCATGAATGAAATGACGGATCTTATTAAGGCGCAAAGAGCTTATGAGATGAACTCAAAGGTCATGGGTGTAGCAGACCAAATGCTTCAAACCGTAAATAATATAAGGTAGGGCATGAAATACATTCTTCTTTTCCTGGTATTTCTTTCTCTTAATTCTTTGGCCTGTGAATACTTAGGTAAGGATGGCATTTTAATTACTAAAAAAGAAATCCTCTATCCAGACCTGGCCTTAAAGCTAAAAAATTGTACAGATGCTGAGCTGGAAACTATTCGCTCTACCCTCTCTAATCTTGAAGGAAACATTAGCTCCTATCAGCTTGATCACCTTCTCAATATCCCGAACTTTAAACTGAATCATGAAAGATTGATTATTAAAAACCTCAACAAAATCACCAAGCAGCAACTGGCATTAAAAGATAATATTCATGTTAATGCCAACAAGGATGCTCCCTCATTCATTGACTTTAACTCAAGTGATCATCTTTCAATCTTTTGTAATGGCTGTCTCTATGGGAAAGACCAGAACCTCACTCTCACCACAAGATCTTTACTAGGAAAAGTAACTAACAAACAAATTAAAGTTGATTTTATCACCTACTTTAAAGCTTATCGCTTACTATCGAATACCCCGGCTTTCAGTACTATTAATCCCGATCAATTAGAACTCATTCAAACAGAAAAAATACCGCATACTCAATTAATAACAGACCTCAGCCAACTACGCTTTTTTCAAACGAATAAGCCTTTAAAGGCCGGTCAGATTTTAAGAATGAGTGATTTATCCGCCAATAAAATTATTCAGGCCGGTGTTAAGTCTGAACTAATTTTAGAAAACCATTTTATTAAAATTAAAACCCATGGCATCCCTCGCTCTGCTGGAAGCATTGGGGAGATGATCGAAGTTTATCATCCAGAAAAAAATAAAAAATACTACGGTAAGGTAATTGATATTAACAAAGTGCACGTTCAACTATGAATTTACTCTATGCTTTAGCTTTGTCTCTTTTATTTTCATGTTCTCATTACGTTGATTCTTTTCACCGTCAGATTGATCGTGAGGAACGTTCAAAGAATGTATCCCGCAATAGACCAACTGACCCGGCTTCTGATTACCAACGATATAAAAACAGATGGGATACTAAACAAGACAAGAGACCGATTCAGAATCCACAAACTTATAGTTTAGGTAGGCCTAGTGGTCGCGTAGAACCTACCGTTAAGCGCGACTATCAACCTCAAAGATACAGAGCAAGTGATTTCAGAGATCAAGATGACTCCGGAAGCCTCTGGGCCAATCAAGGTTCTAGTTCCTCTTTATTCACTTACCAAAATGATAAGAGAGTGGGTGATATTGTGATTCTCAATGTCTTGGAAGGTTTGAGAAATCAAATTTCTAATGAGTTAAAATCTCACTTCCCTGATAGAAAAAAAGCTAAGACAAATGAGACTCCTGCAGCCCCTGGGCCTGCTTCAACACCGGCAGCCGCTGCAGCCGCGGCCAATGCTGATTCAGATATGGACATGAAGGTTTATGACAAAATCTCAGGAATGATCATAGAAGAGCTTAATAAAGACTACCTTCTCATCAGAGGCCGTAAAGAAGTTATATATAAAAAGGAAAAAAGATCCATAGAAGTGCAAGCTCTTGTTTCACGTCGCGATATTATGGAAAATGATTATGTGAACTCTGACCGACTTTTAGAGTCAAAAGTTTTCATCTTAAGGGATAGACAATGATTAAAACACTTCTCCTGCTTTCATTTTTCTTATCTACTCAGACTTTTGCTTCTTCAAGTCGTATTAAAGATCTCGTCACTATTAAGGGTGTTCGCGAAAATCCTCTCATTGGTTATGGTCTGGTTATTGGACTCAACGGGACTGGTGACGGCGGTGGAGAAATCACTAACTCTTCTCTTAAAAAAATGTTTCAAACTCTCGGCCTTAATCCCCAGAAAGAAGTTACCTCTAAAAACGTTGCTGCTGTTATTGTGACAGCCAAACTCCCTCCTTTTGGCCGTCTTGGGCAAAAGTTAGATGTTACAGTTTCTTCCATTGGAGATGCTTCTTCTCTTGCCGGAGGAACCCTGTTAGTAACCCCTCTAAAAGGTGGAGATGGACAGATCTATGCTATGGCACACGGTCCCCTTTCAATCGGTGGCAGTGAGAAAGGAAAGAAATTTGCAACGACTGCTCGAATCCCTGATGGTGGGATTGTCGAAAGAGAACTAGAACTTTCTTTTAATGATAAAAGGGCCATTCGCCTTGCCCTTAATAATCCAGACTTCACTACCGCTGCTCGCGTTGAGCGCACGATCAACCAGGAGCTAGGTGGAAAATATGCGACAGCTTCTGACTCCACTACCGTGGATGTGATCATTCCTCAGTATTATGAAAGAAAGGTAGTGGAACTCATTGCCAATATCGAAAACTTCAAAGTTATTGCCGACGTTTCTGCCAAGATCGTTATTAATGAACGCACAGGGACTCTTGTGGCCGGTGGAGATATCGTGCTAAAAAAGTCAGCTATTTCGCATAAAGATATGGTCTTAGAAGTTAAGGAAGGTCAGGCCGGGCCAGGAGTCATGAACACTCTTCCACAAACGACTACCATCAATGACCTGGTTAAGGCCTTAAATGCTCTGGGAACCACGCCTGAAGACCTTATTTCTATCTTTCAAGCACTTAAGCAAAACGGTAGCCTATTGGCCGAGATAGAGCTAATTTGACACCCAGTAGGCTAAAATTTCCGGGGTCTCCTTTTCACTATCGCCCCCTTGCTAAAAAGTGCTACAATCTACTAGAGAGGTCAAAGGATTTGATCTAAAGTTTAACCCAGGACGGTATGAATGAAAATCAACACTCATTCTCCCATTAGCACTCAGAATAAAAATAGCCCCATAAAACCTTATGAAGAAATTGCTGAGGGTATGGAAGCTAGTTTTACTTCTCACCTCCTCGCCGAGATGAGGAAGACTATTCCTAAAGAAACACCTGACTCATCAGCAACTGAATACTATAATTCTCTTCTGGATTATGAGCGTGCCCAATTAATGGCAAAATCAGATACAGGGTTAGGGATAAAGAAAGTGGTTCTAGATCAAATAGTACCGCAACATCTAAAACATTATATTAAAAATTCTCATACAGAGGTTCGCCAAGGAATGGCGAATCAAGCCAAGGAGTAGGCCATGAGTAGCATTGATACACGCAGCTCAAGTTTCTTTCCACGTAGTAGAAATATTCAAACGGAAACAACTAAGCAGAACTCTCAGATCGAAGGGTTAAAAAAGAATACCCCTGAGAAAGCTACTGAAATCACCATCAAGACAGCTCAAGATGCCAAGGTAACTATTGGAGATGGAATCAAGGATTTCTCTAAAATAAAAAGAGTGGCAGATGCTGCTCCAGAAGTCGACAACACTGATAAGATTGCTCGTCTTAAAGCACAGATTCAGGCCGGCACTTACGAAATCGACTATGATGCCCTTGCCGACAAAATGCTCAAGGAAGAGTTTTAAGAAGGAAGAGAAGTCTCAT
>DATGND010000267.1:0-5223 GCA_035306925.1 Bacteriovoracaceae bacterium
AAAGAGAAGCTTCTCGATGCTCACATCGAATTTTATGAGGAGTACTCTTTAACAACTGCTGAAGAGCTCGCTCAATTAACACCACAAAAAAACATATTTGAAATCATCAGCTCTGCCTATGCTAATACTGGCATGAACTGTGTTTATGCCGGATGGCCAAGTAAAAGAGTAAGTGGACTTTGCTCTTCTCCTGTACGACATAATCCTGGTTATAATGGCGGGAACTGTAAGAGCAATGAACTGCAATGTCAGCCTATGCTTTTTGGATCAGGCTTTTGTGTTCCTACAAACACTCAAAAACAACGTTCCTTAGCTTTCAGTAATTGTACTCAGAAGTTTGCGAGTTCTGGACGTAGTGTGAAAGACGTTGTGAAGGAAATAGAAAGTTCAGGAAAACAAAGTGAGCTTTTTGAAGTTTTGGATTTTTCTGAGAAGGTTTGTACAGAAGGAAAACAATCGACCACTCCGATGTGTAGAAGACTCCTTCAGGTTGTTAAAGACCTTAAGGCCGTAGAAGTAAAACCAAAAGTAGAAGCGCCAAAGCAAGATACGAAAACAGAACAAACACAAACTCCACCAACACCTCCGACTTCTCCAACTCCTCCAACAGAAGTGAAGAAGACGGAACAAACTCCGCCTGCTAGAAAGCCGGAAGTTATTATTGAAGGGAAAAAAGAGAAAGATCCCATTGTTCAGAATGATTTTATTAAAACCATTCGACAAGCTGAACGACTAAGTTCAGAGGCCAATTCCTCGGGAATCATCATGTGTGAGACGTCTGTGCCATTTGAAAGAACAGAACCTCGTGCAAACTCCTACTCTATTGGTGCCCGTTATGTTGACGGAAATTATGAAAAGCTTATTTTCAAAGACTCTCGAAATCAAGAATACAATAAAGGTGTAAGGATCACGATGAAGGGTCCAAATAATATGGCCCCTAATACAGCTGATGGACCTACTGATCGAACTTGGGATTTCATCAGTGATGATAATGCTTTGAACTCAACTTATATTCAGATTACAGACCAACCGACACCTGGAACATTATCTCATTTAATGGAAACAATTTTTGTTCTGATTCCTCGTAAAGAAACACCTAGAGCAGAGACCAAAGGCGATGAAATCCATGTCACCCTTCCGACCGGAGAGATGGTCATCTATGATGCTAAAACGAAGCTCATAAAAAAAGGTGCCATGAGTGAAAAACCTATTGATACAAATCCAAACCGTTTTCTAAGAAAGTTCACCACTGACTACGTGGGTGAAGGAATTCGTATCAGAGTAGACCGTCGTGGAGGAGACCCTCGGACAGGTTCAGGAAATGTGGTCATTACTCAGAAAGGTAGAACGTGTACTCTTCCCAAATCTCATGTTTGGGGTGGAAGTGATGATCGACCAAAGTTTAAGTTTAGCGATGATAGGCAGCTTGTGAATGCTTTAAACTCGAAGTGTACTGTGAAATTTAATCTTTAATAAAAAAGGGCCCCAGAAATGGGGCCCTCATTTTTTAAACTTTTTTAAGATTCAAAGATTAAACTTTGAAACCTTTTAGTTTATCAGCAAGAGTTGATGGTTGAGCAACTTCAGGCTTATAGCTAGCTTTGTACTCACCAGAAGCAACAGCTTTCATAGAAAGAGCGATTTTCTTAGCAGCCTTATCGATTGAGATAACGATTGCTTTTACTCTGTCACCTTTTGCTACTTTATCAGCTGGCTTTTCAACTCTCTCTTCAGAGATTTCAGAGATGTGTACTAGACCTTCGATTCCAGTTTCAAGCTCAACGAAAACGCCGAACTCAGTAAGGCGAACAGCTTCACCTTCTACAACTGAACCAACAGGCATACGCTCTTCGATTCTCTTCCAAGGATCTTCTTCAAGCTGCTTAAGACCAAGACAGAATTTTTGGTTTTCTTTGTCTACAGTTACAACTACAGCTTTAATTGTTTGACCAACTTTGTATTCTTCAGCTGGGTTGATGTTTTTCTTTGTCCAAGAAAGGTCAGATACGTGGATTAGAGCATCTACTTCTTCTCCAAGATCTACGAATAGACCGAAATCAACGATTGCTTTAACTGTACCTTCAACAATTTTACCAGCAGGATACTTAACAGCTAAATCATCCCATGGGTTTGGCATAAGTTGTTTTAGACCAAGAGAAATTCTCTTGTTTTCAACATCAACTTCAAGAACTACAGCTTCGATCTTATCGCCTACACCGTAAGTTTTGTTAGTTGTCTTTTTGTTAGTCCAGCTCATTTCTGAAACGTGGATTAGACCCTCGATGCCGTCAGCAAGTTCAACGAAGATACCGTAGTCTTTAACAGATACGATTTCACCTTCAACTTTTGTTCCAGGCATGTAGTTATCTTTAGCAGATTCCCAAGGGTTTGGTTGTACTTGCTTAAGACCAAGAGATACGCGCTCTTTAGAAGAGTCGTACTTAAGAATTTTAACATCGATTTCATCACCAACGTTAAGAAGGTTAGAAGGATGCTTAACACGGCCCCAAGACATATCTGTGATGTGAAGAAGTCCATCAACACCACCAAGATCAATGAACGCACCGTAATCAGTAATGTTCTTCACGATACCTTTTACGATCATTCCTTCTTGGATTTGAGTTAGAGTTTCATCTCTCATCTTACCACGCTCTTCAGCTAGGATTGAACGACGAGAAAGAACGATGTTACCGCGCTTCTTGTTGAACTTGATAACTTTGAATTCCATTGTTTTACCAATGTACTTATCAAGGTTCTTAACAGGGCGGATGTCGATTTGTGAACCAGGTAAGAAAGCCTTAACACCGATATCAACAGAAAGACCGCCTTTAACTTTAGCGATAACTGTACCTTCAACTGGCTCGCCTTTTTCACAAGCTTCAGAGATTTTATCCCAAGCTTTAAGAATTTCAGCTTTGTCTTTAGAAAGTACTAGGTTCCCCATTTGAGATTCTAACTTCTCAAGGTAAACCTGAATTTGATCCCCAACCTTAACTTTCATAGTGCCGTCGTAGTTGCGGAATTCACGAGCAAGAACAAGACCTTCTTGCTTGTAACCGATGTCAACTGTAACGAACTCGTCGTTCATAGCGACAACAGTTCCAGTGAAAACTTCGCCTTCTGCGAAATTCTTTGCACTAGTAGAGTTGATTAGTTCTCCAAACTCTGTGTTTTTTTGCTCTTCTTTGATTTCTCCAACTTCGAAATCAAAACCTTTTACCCAAGCCGGTACTTCAAAGGATTTTGTTGTGTTTTTTGTGGTGGCCATATATTAGCCCCCCTTTTTTGACATTAATTCTCCTACTGGAGAGAGTACTTTATAATTCAAGGAGGAGAAAAAAGCAAAGAAACACTGTTTAGATGGAAAGTTTTTTCTTCTTCTGAGAATAACGAATTCTCTGAGAGAAAAGCTTTTCATAGTGAGCGTAAAGATCTTCTGTATATTGCTCAAAGTGATGCGTCGCCTCAAGGCTTTGTTCAATTCCTTGCAATTCTACTTGATAACGGTCCAAGTTCAATAGTATTTTCAACATCTTATCTTTCATTTCCCGTACATCTTCAGGATGATAAGTCTCTCCGAAACGCCCCTGACGAACGAGGGCATGCCGTGAAGCTGTTCGTGGAACCAGAATAGGTGTCTGCGTGGCCAATGCGTAGTAATCTTCATCCGAGCACAGCTCTTTTTCGGGAAGTCCCACATAGAGATCACAATCAACAAAACTCTGAACCTTGAGCGGTCTTGTTTCAAAGGAAATATTCATCTCAAGCTGACGCTCAAGAATCATTCTTTTAAGGTGTTCAAAAAGCGAGTGATTATACCAGGAGATATCGGTCATAAAGGTGAATATCACCTGAGCTTTAAACTTTTGCTCTTCAAGAGCAAAAAGAGTTGGATAAATACTATCGATAAACTTTCCAAGATACTTGAGGTCTGTTTCGGTCTTAGAAACAAACACCGCAACTTTTCTCTTATCTCCCTTATCTCCTACCCTTTTTGTAATATTGGGAAAATCAATCCCCACCCCAGTCACTTTAATCTTTCGTTCAGCAATGGGAAGGTTCTCTTTTGCAAGCTCCACCACGTTTTGCGAGAACGTGAGAATGGAGTCTGTTCGTGAAACAAACCATCTTTCCAGAAATAGATTTTTAGGACGTGGAAGTGGTTCATTGAAAGTATAGATTAAAGGAATATGCGAGAGTGAGCGTAGAATAATTCCAAGAGGCAGTAGAGTCTGGTGATTATAAGTGTGGATGATATCCACTTGTTTCTTCTGCATGATCTGCTGGATTTGAAAGTAAAAGTTAAATTTACCTTTCCAAAGATCCAGATCGTCTTTGAAATAAAGACGAGGAATTGCCTCTTTCTCTGCTTCAATATCTATAAGCGATTTTTCACGACAAAGTATAAAAGCTCCGCCACCAATATTTCTAAAATAGATAGCATCAGTGAGACACTTTCTTTCTGTTGTCCCCCATTCATCAGAGAGACAAATATAGAGAATGTTTAAATCGGATAAGCGAACTCGTTCTCTCATTAATCTACGATCTCAGCGGTTACAGAACCTATTTTGATTTTGGCCTGAGCCTTTAATAGCGTACGACTCTCATCATCGCTGAACCAAAAATAGAGTTCGCCACTTTTAAGATGATCACCTGAATATTGAGTTGTGGCATGAACTTTAATCGCTCTTTTGCGTCCTCGCGAAGTTCTGATTTCTTCTCTTCCTTCCACTACTGATTTAAGGATTAGAATCTTTGTTTTGTTGATCAGTGGAATTTCGTAAATATCCCCATCTTTTAAAGGAAGTCCTTGATAGAAGAAAACCACAGAAAAGGGATCTAGCGAGTAGTAAGGAATATATTTTGACTCTTCTTTTTCTCTAGTCTTATCTTTGGTCTTTCTTTTATAAAACCAAAACGTTTTCAATTGATCACGATCATGAAGCTGGAGATCATCAATATCTTGTTTTGACTCTCGTTGGATAAGAGAATAACGGGTACTTAGAAATTCGTCAGTCGTTACAAAAGTATCGACAGTGTCATCGAGCTCATAGATTCTGCTGTAGAAAGGAGCTGATTTGAAACGAGCATGCAAGTGCCAGACTTCCTTGTCATTCATCATCTTCTTCCCATTATTGGTGAACATGATTTTTCCGACAGTCATCCCTAGATAATTAATGTTAAGAAATACTTTTTCGTCAGCTTTGTGGTTCGGTCGGTAGA
>DATGND010000268.1:0-3109 GCA_035306925.1 Bacteriovoracaceae bacterium
TTCTATGAATCTTTTAGCAGCAGAAGATACTGCTCATTACGAGATACTCAAAGGTAAACTTCATCGAGGTGGCAGTGCTACTGTCAAGGTTCTACCTGATTCCGATAATTTCGTAGTTGATCTTAACTATAAAATTCAAAAGAAGGCCCTGGTCCCCGTTCCAGACAAACACCTTTCAGGAAAGACAACTGTCGAACTTCCCATCCAGTACAGAGATGAACGAGGCTATTTAGAACTAGAAGAGAAAGGAACTGTTGAAATTGAAAAGGCCCGTCTTGTTTATCAAAAAAGAGTTAATGTAGCTGAATACAAAGATGCTCATCAGATCTTGATTCTTCCGAGTAATGGAAAGTCAAAAACTCAGATCATCTATCACCCCGATGCCCCTGCTCTAGGCTGGCTTCGAGTAAAAGTTATTTTCGTAAGTGATATACCGTTACTTAATGGCTACGAAGCAGAAATGAGATTAAAGGAATAACTAACAGCCTCACATTTAAGTGAGGCTGTTAGCAGCTTTTTCTCTAAGTTTTAAGTCGAGTTCTTCAATTAATTTTGGATCAATTTTCTGAACAAGCCCTTGAGGTTCTACCTGAAGTTTAAAATCTTCAGAGAAGAATTTTCTCATACTTTCAAGTTCTCCTTGATAAATTCTCTGAGCTAACTCACTGGATGAATCAAGTCCAAAGTATGAAAGGATTGATTTTGATAGCTGAGGTAAATAAGGAGCAAAGAAGGTTCCTAGCACTAGCACATAGGCAATAGACGTTGCAATGGTTTCCTGGGCCTTTTCTGGATCAGTTTTATATTCACTCCAAGGTGCACGCTCAGTAATAAATAAGTTCACCTTTGACCCTAAGTGCATCAAGTGTTCCTGCCCCTTCTTAATCTGATAAGAGTCAAGAAGCTCATGATATTCTTTGATAAAAGAACTAATTTCCTCCAGTCTCGTTTCAAAGAAGGAGTTAAACTTCTCAGCCTTAATTCCTTCAGGGAATTTAGACGCAGAAAACTTCATCACACGATTAATAAAGTTACCAATGTTGTTAGCAAGTTCTGAATTGATTTTTAATTCAAAACCTTTCCAGGTAAAGCTAGAGTCACTGGTCTCAGGAATCAGTGACGTTAAATAAAATCTTAAAGCATCAGAACCAAAAGTTTCGATGGCTTCAACAGCATCAACATACCATCCCTTCGATTTTGAGAACTGTTTCCCTTCAAGGTTAACATACTGATTGGCCGGAAGATCTGAAACCGGATTCACAAATCCTGTTCCTAAACACATCACCGGGAAAATAATGGAATGGAAAATAATATTATCTTTTCCGATGAAGTTAACAATTTTAGTGTCATCGTTACCCCACCAGTCTTTGATATGATCTTCTTTAGAACCAATTTGACGAAGATATTCTTTGGTGTTTGAGACATATCCAATGGGAGCATCAAACCATACATAGATCTTTTTCCCTTTAGCTTCTGGAAGAGGAACATCAATTCCCCAATCAAGATCACGAGTAATCGCACGATCAACCAGATTATCCTTGGTCAAAGATTCAACAAATGGAGTCACTGTTTTACGCCAATAAGGTTTTCTCGTCTCAAACCACTTTCTATGCTCTTCATGCATTTTTGAGAGCATTAAATACCATTGGTATGAATCAACTGGCTTAACGTTTTTTGAATGGCAAAACTTACAGACTGGATTTTTAAGCTTTAAAGGATCAATCCAGGTTCCGCATTCAGGACATTCATCTCCACGTGCCTCGGCATAACCGCAAACATAACACTCTCCTTCCACAAAACGATCTGGAAGCATGTTTTTACAGTCCTGACATTGAAGCTGCTTTTCTTCCTTTTTCTCAATAAGCCCTTTTTTAAGAAGGTCATTGAACCAAACAATCGTTTCTTCTTGATGATATGGAGCTGAGGTTTGTCCAAAAAAATCAAATTGAATATCGTAGCGATCAAAGAGATCTTTGTGCTCTTTGTGCCACTCATTGACGTATTCCTGATAGGATTTCTGTGCTTTCTGAGCATTTTGCATGATCGCCACTCCATGCTCATCCGACCCACTAATGTGAATAGCTCGTTCACCTTTGAGCTTTTTATGGCGAGTAAAAATATCAGCAGGTAAATAAACTCCAGCTATATGTCCAAAGTGAATCGGCCCATTAGCATAAGGAAGAGCAGAAGTAATTAAGTATTTCATAAACCCTCAAAACGTAATCTATTTAACTTAGGTTATAGCTTACAAAGTAAGCTCTTTTTTGTCTTTTGATTTTGACAGTCCTTCCCCCCTTTTTTATCCTCCATTTCATGATTTCCCTTGAAGGTTTAAACCCAGAACAAAAAGAAGCTGCTGAGACGGTTGAAGGACCGCTTCTTATCCTTGCAGGAGCAGGTTCCGGTAAAACAAGAACAGTGACCTATCGCATAGCTCACATGTTGGAAAATCTCAAAATTCCAGGAAGTCAGATTCTCGCCGTAAGTTTCACCAATAAAGCAGCAGCAGAAATGAAAGAAAGAGTGGCCCAGCTGGTCAACTCACGCGTTCGTCGGGGAATAACTCTCTCCACTTTTCACTCTCTGGGACTACGTATTCTCAGAGAAGATATTCACAACTTAGGTTATAACAACCTCTTTACGATCTATGATCAAGCAGATCAGATGAGTATCGTGCGCGAAGCTCTCAAGCAATTTAAGTCAGGAAAGAATTACGATCGCGGCATTATTATGTCAAAGATTGGACTTCTTAAAAACAAGGGCATTGGTGCTGATGAGTTTGCTAAATCCAGCGAATATGAT
Source organism: Bacteriovoracaceae bacterium (assembly GCA_035306925.1). Classification (GTDB taxonomy): domain Bacteria; phylum Bdellovibrionota; class Bacteriovoracia; order Bacteriovoracales; family Bacteriovoracaceae; genus Peredibacter. The sequence goes on from DATGND010000268.1 coordinate 2,803, forward strand.
CCTGAAAGTGATTACGATGTTGTTACTGAGTTTGTTTATCATTACTACCAAGATAAACTGCAGTTCTACAATGCTCTTGATTTTGACGACATTCTTTTTCTTGTCGTCAGACTTTTTAAAAAATTTCCAGAAATAGCTCAGAAATATTCCGAACGTTTTAAATACATTATGATCGATGAGTATCAGGATACTAATAATCTTCAATTCAATATGATTGAAGCTCTTACTAGTACTCATCAAAATATCTGTGTGGTGGGAGATGATGACCAGGCCATCTATGCCTTCCGCGGGGCAGACATCACTAATA
>DATGND010000269.1:0-2679 GCA_035306925.1 Bacteriovoracaceae bacterium
AAAACCTTAAAGAATACGGAACTAGGCTTTCGACAAATGAATGAAGCACTCGAAAAGAAAGTAAGTGAACTGAAAAAGTAAAAACTAAAGCTGATCTCCAAACGGATAAGTTTCAGGAATTTTCTCTTTCTTGAATTGAACATCGAGAGGATTAAGTGCTTCGGTTTCATCAAAAAAGATTAAAGCATCATATCTTTTAGCAGGAATTGTCGGTACATAGTTTCCTCGATGTTCATGATTTGGATGGTAGACAACTCCGATGGCCCTATGACCTATTACTTCTAAAAACTCTGAATCAGGTTTAATTAAACTAAAATCAAGATAATAATTTTTCTCTCCTAGATAAGGAACCGCCTTATGTAGGACATCCTCCAAACTCTCTTTTCTTCCGGGAGGAATGCTCATAACTTCTATCGGTCCCTCCCAGGCATGAGAAGCAATCACATCACCCGTATATGTGGCAAAACCGATCAAGGCCACTTGTTCTTCACCATACTTTTCACGAGAAAGTCCCCCAAGGTTAATCTCTCCATGGTTCACCATACTAGTCGCCTTATAATCCCCAATATGTGAGTTATGGGCCCAAACAATTGCCTTGGCATCAGGTCCATAGAATGTCAGCAAATGATCGAGTGTTTCCTGCATGCGTTTATCTCTTACGTTCCAGGAATCATCTTCATAGGTGATCATGGCCCGATAATACCTTTCTGCATTTTTAATGATCCTCGCGTTCTGAACCACATCAAAATACTCATGACTTTTTAGATTGCTCTCAAGAATCTTGGATAAAGCATACAGAACTTCTTCTTCACATCCTTCCGGCATATGCACCAAAGAGCGAGCATAGGCGCGTTCATCATGCTTATAAGGCTCAAAACAAGAATAGAGTCTTTTAGCATGGGCCGCTGTTTCTGGGTCAATCGTTTGAAGTTTATTAATAGTCTCATCAATTGATTCATAGAGGGAGTAAACATCTAAACCATGAAAACCAATTTTCTTATCTCTTCTCCTATTAACCTCTTTTAAATCTTTCATCAGTTCCTGCACTTCTTCGTTTCCCCACATCCATGTAGGCCAACGGGAAAAGTGTTTTAAAACATCAGAAGAATCTTTTCCTTGTATGTTTTGATTTACTTTTTCACAAGAAGGCCAATCCCCTTCCACTGCAATAAAGTTAAAGTCATGATTCTTTAATAGCTCACAAGAGATTCGTTTTCTCCATTCATAAAACTCATGAGTGCCATGGGTAGATTCCCCTAGCATGACAATCTTTTTATCTTTGATCTTCTCTATTAGCTCTGAGAAATCTGAAATATCACGAAAGCCTTTACCTATTTGAACAATTTCATCTTGAAGTGCCATATTAAATAGTCCCACTTACGTTCGAATTTAAAGAGAGTTGCTCATCCAACCAGTTTGTACAAAGTTCCACCACTTCACCAAGTTTTCCTGCTTCTTCAAAAAGATGAGTGGCACCTTCCACTAGCTCAAGCCTTCCATTCTGAAGTTGGGCCAACGCCATTTCATTCAGAGTAATAACCTCTTCATCCAGACTTCCAACAATAAGAAGAACTGGTATCGCAATTTTTTGAAGAGCACCCGCTCCTGCAAGATCAGGTCTTCCTCCACGACTAATTACACTTATCAAAGGAATTCTTTCAGAAAGATCGGAAGTTGCGAGAAGAGCCGCCCCTGCTCCTGTACTCGCACCAAAATAAACAATGGGTTCCCCATGATAATCAGGAGAACTTAACAACCATTCTGTTGCGATCTTAAGCCTTTCAGCGAGTAAAGGAATGTCAAAACGATTCTGATAATCAAGGTCTTCTTCAGGAGTGAGAAGGTCAAAAAGAAGTGTGGCATGTCCGCGATTATTGAGTTCTGTCGCCACCCAATTGTTACGAGAACTTTTTCTCGAACTACCACTTCCATGTGCAAAAATCACCCAGCTTCTAGGGTTCGAGGTAGTGGTGATGTGTCCCTTTAATGTTATATCTTCTTGGTCAATGATGATTTCTTTAAACATACCCACTCTCCAACAGATAATAAGGTTAGAGAGTTTGTGGGAGGTTTTGAAAGTCTATTTATTCTGAAGTTATCAAGTGACCTTATATTGTGTTCTTTTTGCGACGACAGGGGGTTAGACCCTTCGTAAAACAAATAAACTCTGTATTATTAAATATAAGTAGAGCGCAAATAAGAATTATAAACTGCACCCTTTCATTGGTGTTGCTCTTTTTGTTTCGTTTTCGAAAAGTACCATATTCCTAGAAGAGCACCTCAAATAATCATCCCCAGAAAACTTGTTTTCTGGGGATGCCACAACGAATATCACAATTATGCAGAATAACACATTGATTTGAGGCGTGAGCAAGGAGAAATTGAGAGACTTAAACACCAATGAAAGGGTGCAGTTATTAAGAATTACTGAGGTATTGAAAAGATGTCTGTAAATGATTGTAATGATTTGGTTGCGGGAGCAGGATTTGAACCTACGACCTTCGGGTTATGAGCTGGTCCGAATGATTTTAGCAAGTTAGCGAATTTAAATGTAACTAGTTTTTATTATTAACAAATTTCTCGATGGTTCATGCTCTGGACTACTCTCGATTACTACCCTTTTCTATCTGTCATCACGCTCTATTCACGCTTGTGTTTTATATTGTATCGACCTCAAAA
>DATGND010000270.1:0-4748 GCA_035306925.1 Bacteriovoracaceae bacterium
ATAAAACCCACTTCTTTGAAGTCTGTTGCTTCCTTGATGATATCAACAAACTTTTCTGCACTCGGGAATTGTTCACTAGAAGCAATCAGATATTCATAGGCATCTTTTCGGCCCGTGAGTAGTCCAAAAACAGGGACATAAAGTTTTAAAAGATTAAAATAGGCTTTAGCGTAGAGCTTATTCTTAGGTTGTCCGAACTCAAGAATATAAAGGGATTTGGAAACACGGCCAAGTTCAGAGAGACCAAGTTTAAGGTTTTCAACGTTACGGATACCGAATGAAATGCTGGCAGCATCAAACTCTTTATCAGTAAACGGAAGCTTTTGAATGTCAGCAACTTTGAATTCCGCGCCTTTTTTAAGAACGGATTCACGGGCCTTGGCCACTTCGATCATATTCTCAGAAAAGTCGATCCCTGTTACTTGAGGAACTCTTTCACTCAGGGCAAAGGCAATGTCTCCTGTACCAGTGGCACAATCAAGAACTTTTTTAGGACGAGTTTCACTGATCATAGAAACAAAGTTTTGTTTCCATAAGCGGTGAGTTCCAGCAGAAAGAATGTCATTTAAAAGATCATACTTAGTAGAGATGTCGTTAAACATCACACGAACGAATTCTGCTTTACTCATATCATTACATCCTTAATTCTTTGCCAAAGATCGGGCAGAGTTGTTTAAGCTTTGAAACAAGCTGGTCAAACTGTTCAAGGTTTAAGGCCTGTTGACCATCACTAAGAGCACAGGATGGCTCTGGGTGGACTTCAACAATAAGTCCGTCGGCCCCTGCAGCAACAGCAGCTAGAGCAGCATCAGTTACATAAGCCGTTAGCCCCATAGAGTGAGAAGGATCCACAATAACTTTGAAGTTAGTGTTCTTTTTTAAGTAAATCACTGAACCAAGATCCAGCATATTGCGAAGTTTAGTATCGAATGAACGAACACCTCTTTCACAAAGAATAATATTCTCTTCGCCCAGGTCCGCAAGATACTCTGCAGCTCCCAACCATTCAGAGATGGTCGCAGAGAAACCACGCTTAAGGATCACTGGTTTTTTATACTGAGTGAGTTCTTTTAAAAGCTCGTAATTGTACATATTACGGGCGCCTACCTGGAAAACCGAGGTGATGTTATTTAATTTCTCGGCCTGACGAGCATCAGTGATCTCTGTGATGAAATTAAAATTATAGTCACTAGATAGCTTTTCAATCAACTCAATGCCATCACTACCTAAGCCTTGGAAAGATTTTGAGGAAGTACGCATTTTATAGATTCCACCTCTGATAAGAGTTGGAGCATGATCTTGATCAAGAATTTTTCTCATTTGTTCTTCTGATTCAACGGAACAAGGTCCAGAGATCAAAAAGAGTTCATGAGCTTTAAAAGACGTAAGTGAAGTATTTTTCATATGACTCATTTAGCTGATTTACCCCTCATTGGAAAGGATAAACGAAGGTTTTTCCTAGACAGAGGGGGCTTTTCGGGGGTAGGTAAGCATTTTATTCACATTGGATTTCAAAGAGATTGTATGGGTTTTCCAGTTTCTTGCTATATTGGATTAGTTCATGGGCCAGTTCGCTCAAAAGATGGCAAAGAGATCACAACTTCTGTTACTAATTTAGATATTCACGATATCGCCCGAACGGCGAGAACTTTTGGGTTCAAGCGCTACTTCCTAGTAACTCCTATTAAAAATCAACAACAAATGGTGAATAAAATTCTAGGTTTCTGGGAAACGGATTCCGGGTTAATTTATAACCCTGACCGTAAAAATGCCCTTTCTGAAGCCCAAGTTATTGATTCTATTGAAGATGCCTGTCGGGAAATCGAAAAGATTGAAGGGCAACGTCCCACAGTGGTAGTGACCGGCGCTAATTTTGATAAATACGATGGGGCAGAAAAAGAGCTGATGACAAAGTTAACACTTGACGGTAAACCTATGTTCTTGTTATTTGGTACAGGATGGGGATTAACTGCTTCTACGGTTGAGCAGGCCGATTTTCGGCTAGAGCCTATATTTGGCATAGCAAATGACGGATATAATCATTTGTCTGTTCGTTCAGCGGTTGCAATTTATTGTGATCGACTGGCCAGAAGCCTCTGATCCTATAATTATTTTCCTTCCCTCTGGCCCCGATGAGTGTGGTGAATGGAAGTCTCGAATGAGAGGATGTTATGAACTTAGTAAAACTAGTAGAAGAAAAGTACTCAAGCGACAGAGTTAAGAACTTCCCAGCTTTCAGAACAGGAGACACTGTTGAAGTTGGTGTTCGTATCCGTGAAGGTGAAAAAACTCGTATTCAGCTTTTCCAAGGTACTTGTATCTCTATGAAAAACCCTGGAACTCTTAACGGTCACTTCCGTGTTCGTAAGATTTCAGAAGGTATGGGTGTTGAAAGAGTATTTCCTTTCCACTCACCAGCAGTTGAATCCATTAAAGTTATTTCTAAAGGTAAATCTCGTCGTGCTAAGCACTTCTACCTTCGTGAAAGAACTGGTAAAGCTGCTCGTATTGCAGTTGATTACTCTCGTTAATCTAGCTTTAAGGCCCACCCTTGTTGGTGGGCTTTTTTTTGTCTTTTTTTAATACCCGATGATTGAGCTCAAACTAAACGACCATTATCCCCGACAGATTATTGCCTGTGATGAAGTAGGGCGAGGGCCTTTATGTGGGCCTGTGGTTGCAGGTGCCGTTAGTTTAGTCTCTTCTTCAAAACCTGAATTAAAAAAAGTTCTTACTTATCTTCGAGAAATTGGCATTGATGACTCTAAGGTCCTAACTGAAAAAGAAAGACTCAAGCTCCTTGAAAGATTCGAACTGACTTCTCTTAAATTAAGAGAGAAGAAATCCATCCAGATCAAATCAGTGGAAATAGAAATTATCACTTGGGACATGGATCAGGATGTGATTGATCAGGAGAATATTTTGTGGGCCTCTCTTCGTTCTATGAAAGAAGCAGCTCTTGCCCTTTCAAAAGTGAAAGAAATAAAACCTTTGGTTCTTATTGATGGAAATAGAACATTTAAATGGGACAATGAATCGATCTTTGAAGAAGTGCCATTAGTTAAAGGTGACTCCGTCTCAAAACTGATTGGACTTGCTTCCGTAGTCGCAAAGCATGTTAGAGATGAGTATATGAAAGAGATGCATCTTCTCTATCCTGAATATGGCCTAGATCAACATGCAGGTTATCCAACGGCAACTCATAGAAAGGCGATTGAGACTTATGGCCCGAGCCCCATTCATCGTAAAACCTTTAAAGGTGTTAAAGAGTTCATCAGGTCTTAAAAAAGAGTTATTTCACTCTCAAATCATTCATGCACAAAATATTCCCTTACTCATATCTTCTCGCGTTCTTCGTTCGCGCAATTTAGGACAAGTGGATATCGCAAGCATTAACTCGAAAAAAGAAATTGAAATTTTTGAAGTAAAGAGTTCTGAACAAGGGGCCCATCTTTCAACATTTCAATATCGTCGTTTGCATGGTTCACTTTTATTTTTAACACTTATTTTTAAAATGTCGGGAAGACTGAGAGTCTTAAAGTGATCCACACTATTTGAAAGCGAATTACTCAGGTAAGTATCTTTTGCAAAAAACGAAGAATCTCATTAATCTAAAGGTATGAAAAAATTGTTAAGTCTTACTATCGCTGTTTGTCTTTTGTTAACTCTCGTGACCCCCAATCGTGCTCAAGCAGAAATTCCTGCTAAGGCCCGTGCCTTCCTGACCATTGCCGGTTATGGAACAGCAGGTGGAGCGCTCCTGGGAGCTGCCAGTATGGCCTTTGGAACTTCAACTCGTGCCATTGCTCAAGGGGCCAGTTTAGGACTTTACGCAGGCCTTATTTTTGGGACATACGTGTTAGTAAGCCACCATCAAAAAAGTAAGTATATTCGTTACGATGATGAGTACTCGCCATATCGTCGCTCTAGTGAGCTTTATAATGATGATGAGTATGATTCTAGTTATGGAGGATCTGATTCATCTTCTCGCAGAGGCGGGGGCTTTTTTGATCGTCACGAGCAGATTCAATCAAAGTTTAACTACAAACAAAACGGGGGAAGTATTCCCCCGATCTATGTTAATTTCTTAAATTATAGTTTCTAGTTTTCAAACGTATGGGCGCGATTTCCAAAACGGGAGTTAAGCCCATTCGTTTCATCATTATCAAAATCCATTAATTCAGCTACGTAATCTGCTTCATTTAAAGAATAGAGTTTGAAGATACGCAGGAATTCTGGTTTAACATTGGAAAGAGCTACGTTGCAGTTATCATTTTCTTTGAGGATTTTGATGGTCTCAACAAAATGACAAATCCCGGATGAGCCTACGAAATCGATAGCACCAATGTCGATCGTAATTTTTGAATTAGGATTTGATTTTGCTAAAGACGTCAGCTCATTACGCAGGGGAAGTGAATGATCGTAGTTCAAATCTCCTTGCATATGGATGATAATATTTCCGTTAGCATCACGAAGCACATTGGCCTTCATACTCATTTGGGGTCTCCTTGGTGTTTTTGACCGGTCTAGGCTTCTATTAGTTTACCACTTTAATAAAAGGGAGACAGAGTGGGAAAAATCATTCTCTTAAATACGCCAATTGGAAACTTGAACGACCTCACTCCTCGTGTTCTTGAAGCTTTAAGAACCGGTGAATATTTTGCAGTAGAAGATACCAGGGTTTTTAAAGAGCTTCTGAACCACTCAGGTATTAGTTTAGAAGGAAAGAAAATCTGGTCTTTTAATGA
>DATGND010000271.1:0-6312 GCA_035306925.1 Bacteriovoracaceae bacterium
AGAAGATATTCATGAGCCAGGAAGACTTTCTGATCTTGTCGCTTCTAATTTAAATCTCAAAGTTTCCGATGCCCAAAAGGTTTTAGAAACTCTTGATGGGTGTGAGCGTCTTGCCCATATTAATGAAATTCTTGTTAAAGAAGTTGAAGTGCTGGAAGAGCAAGCTAGACTTCAAGGTAGCGATCACCTTAAACAACAAAAAGAATTTTTTGTTCGCGAGCAAATAAAAGCAATGAAGCAAGAGCTTCATCATGAAGACAAGAATGATGACTTCGCTGAAATTCGCGAAAAACTGATGAATTGCAAGATGACTGAAGAAGCTCATAAAGAAGCCATGAAGCAACTTGGACGTCTGGAGCGTATGCACCCGGATTCTTCAGAGTCGAGCATCCTTCGTTCTTACCTGGAGTGGATGTGTGACATTCCATGGACAGAAGAATCAGAAGAGGTCACAGACCTTGCTTACGCTAAATCAGTTCTCGATGAAGATCACTTTGATTTAGAAAAAGTTAAAGAAAGAATTCTTGAATACCTTGCCGTTCGTACTCTTAAAGGTTCAAACGCCAAAGGACCTATTCTTTGTTTCTCAGGACCTCCTGGTGTTGGTAAGACTTCTCTTGGTAAGTCCATTGCTAAGGCTACTGGAAGAGAATTTATTCGTATTGCACTCGGTGGTGTAAAAGATGAGTCTGAGATTCGTGGTCATAGACGTACTTATGTAGGTGCTATGCCAGGTCGCTTTATCCAGGCCATGAAGCAATGTAAGACCATCAACCCAGTTATCCTTCTGGATGAGATCGATAAGCTGGGCTCAGACTTTAAAGGTGATCCTGCTTCAGCAATGCTTGAAGTGCTTGATCCTGAACAAAACTGTGCTTTTAGAGATAACTACCTAAACGTTAATTACGATCTTTCAAAGATCATGTTCATTGCAACAGCAAACGTTTTAGAGCAAATTCCTGGACCTCTTAGAGACAGAATGGAGATCATTAACCTTTCTGGATATTCACAAGAAGAAAAAGTTCAGATCTCTAAAAAATATCTCATCCCGAAACAAATGGATGAGCATGGGATAACTGATGATCATATTGAGTTCACTGATGAAGGTGTAGAAACAGTTATCAGTGGCTATACTAGAGAAGCCGGTCTTCGTAACCTTGAACGTCAGGTAGGAGCTTTATGTCGTAAAGTTGCTCGCAAAATAGCTTCAGGTGAACACGGCAAAACTCATATCTTCTCATCAACAGTTGAGGAGTTACTAGGACCTCCACTTTATTCTCGTGAAGACTCTAACGAGTATGATGAAATCGGAGTTGCAACAGGACTGGCCTGGACAGCAGCAGGAGGAGAGATCCTTCACATTGAAGCAACTAAGATGAAAGGTCGTGGTATCACTCTTACTGGTCAGCTAGGAGAAGTGATGAAAGAATCTGCTCACGCAGCATTCGGTTTCATCAGATCCAGAGCAACGGAACTAGGAATTGATGAAAAGTTTTTTGAAGAAAATGAAATTCACATCCACCTTCCAGCAGGTGCTATTCCAAAGGATGGTCCAAGTGCTGGTATTACACTGGCAACGGTGATGGTTTCTCTTCTTACCAATAGCTATATCTCCAAAGATATTGCTATGACTGGTGAAATTACTCTGACAGGTAAAGTTCTACCGGTAGGAGGAATTAAAGAAAAAGCTTTAGCGGCGATGAGAGCTGGAATTGAGACTATTATCATCCCTTGGAAAAACCAAAAGGATGTACTAGAGATCCCGGCCCACTACCGTAAAAAACTTAACTTTGTTCCGGTGAGAAACATCCAAGAAGTTCTGGCCATTGCTCTTGTTGACTGGAAAGGTCAACTAAATATGGACCAGCACAAACGCAAAGAGCAGGAAAAGAAAAAGCCTGCTCCACCACGCGATGGTCATGCAGCAGCTTAGATTTTAATTCAAAGGCCCCGGTCCGGGGCCTTTTTCTTTTCAATGCACTTTTTTCTGTTATCCTTTTCTTATGTCAAAAAGATTCAAAGTTTTAATAGTTGATGATTCATCATTTTCCAGAACTCACCTCAGCAAGCTCGTGAATGAGACTGGCCACACAGTAGCCGGGGAAGCTGCTTCTGCCCAGGAAGCCTTGAGCTTTATCAATGAACATCCCGTAGATGTAGTTATCACTGATATCGTGATGCCTGAAATTACAGGTATTCAGTTAACTGAAACCATCACTAAAAAGCATAACAATATTTATGTCATCGTTGTGTCCTCTCTTTCTCAAGAACATGTCATCCTAGATGCCATCACCGCAGGTGCAACAGATTTCATTCCGAAGCCGGTAACTCTTGAGCAAATGAATGACTCTCTTATAAAAATCAACAAGCTCATCAATGAGCACTAGAAGGGCGCTATATGGATATTGATAAGACCTTGGAAGTTACTAGAGTTGAAGAAATTAAAATTTTAAATGACGTCCGCTTAATTAATGGCCATGACTTAAATGCTCGAACTTCTACCGATAATCTCACTGTGCAATTCAATTTAGAGGGAGATGTTAAGGGAGGGATCAACTGTTACCTCTGTCTGGATGGTAAAAAACTGAGTTACACAGATCGTAACTATCTCTTACCTCTCTTCATTGAAGCCATGAATATTTTAATTGGTAAGCAAATCAGCCTGGACCCTGATATGTGTGATTTGAAAATCGCTCTCTCAACACCTAAGATAAAACTTAATCCAACAACGGTGCATACCAATGGAAGATCTTCAACTCACTTATATGAGCTACAGCTCAATGAAACTTCCTATGATGTTCTTATTCAATATAGCTTACAAATGATGAACTAAAATTATGTTACGAATTTTACGCTTTTTTATCACCACATGTTTACTGATAGGAGTCTTATCCCTCACAATCGATAATCGACCTATCTTTCTTTACGTCTATAAATACTCTAAGAAAGTCGTAGATCCTTTTCAGGAATCTACTCATCAACTTATCCGTAAGGGTTATTATAGAACCGTCCATTTTAGCCGTCAGTTCTTCAACAATAATCTTCCCACCAGTGACTCTCTGGAATATCAGTTATCAGCACCGGAAAGAGAAGAGGATGATTATTCAATTTCTGATAGAAGAAAATTAGATCATTTACTAGAAAATTAAAAAGGCCCTCATAAGAGGGCCTTTGATTTTAACCTTTAACTGCTCCGGAAGCTTCTTCAGTTTTGATCTCCATCGGAGCTATTTCGATGATTTTTTCTCTATTCTCCGACATGGCAATACAGTCAGTGTCCACTTCTGCAGCGAATACTTGAAAGCTAAAAACGAATGCTAGAATTGTAAAAAGTTTCATAAATCCCCCTTATGATTATTACTAATCTATATACAAATGCCATGCCATTATTTGAGATCAGATATTAGCAGCTTAGAGATTTTGAACTGTATAGACTTTTTTCAAATGAAAAGGGCCTAGACAATCCAGGCCCTTTTGAGTGTGTGAGTGTAACTTAAACTATGATGACTAGCCTCTAACAGCTGTACTTGAAGATGGTTTCTTATCCTGCTTAATTTGTTCCAAATTCGCCTTAGGATTCGATCTCTCATTGCTCTCTTGCATTTGAAGGCATTCAGTATCAGACTCTCCCATTGAAGCGTAAACAGTGTTAGTAAGAAGAGCGGAAAAAAATAAAAAGCCAAAAAATAATTTCATACATACCCCCATGTATATTTGCTAATTAATAGAGCAAGAGGGATGCCAAGTTTACATTCTTGTAAGTTACTGGAAAGTGAATATGGGGTGTTTAAAACTTTGACAGCTGATTGAACTCTAGTCGTTTAAAAATGAGACAAAAAAAAGCCCACTTTTAAAGTGGGCCCAGTGAAGTACTTATTAACAGATAGAATTATTGAGAAACGGCTTTTGAGCCACCTTTACTCTTAGACTTACTCTGAGAGGAAGATGACTTATCTGGAACATACCTATCGCCATTCGTTTGGGTTCTTAGGCATTTTCCATTTTCAATAAGACAAGTTTTACATTCACAGTCTTTTAAATCTGCCTCACCAAGACCTGAGTTGGCCAAAGCAAAACCAGAGACAGAAATCGCAAGTGTTAAAATCAAAGCTTTCATATCTTCTCCTTACATATTTAAGTTTACGCCAGCTGGCTTAACGATAGTAAGAAGGTTTTGGAAAGCTTGAGTTACTTGCAGGGCCATCTTATGACCAGCACTAGACTCTACCTTCTTAATTTCGCCATAGTTATCATAGGCTACATTGATTTTTCCAACCTTCTCCATCTCAATTTCAACCGGTTTTCCTAAAGCATTATATTTGAATGCTAGTGTTCTTCTGCTAGTTGCAGATTCTTGGTCCACCATCTTAGAAATCTTGCCTTTCGAATCGTAAATCAAGAATACTACTTTTCCTTTATCGTTACTTGCTTTAACAAGGTTTCCTTTAGCATCGTACTCAAAGTTAGTTGTGCCTTCATTATTCACAACTTTAGAGATCTTCTTAATTTTATCATTGTATTCGATGTTAACGAAATCACCTTTTGATGAAGTCTTTTTAACTAGAAGACCTTGGGCATTGTATTCAAAGTTTGTTACGTGGTTACCTCTGGCAATTTTAATTGGCAGAGAGTTATCAGCGTAGAAAGTTTCAGTACGAATACCATTGATTTCAGTTAAAATTCTGTAAGTGTAACGAGAACCGTCCTGCTTAGCTTTAATTTCGTACTCATAACGGTTAGAAACCGGCTTACCATCAAAACCAGGCTTAGTTACAATCGTCCAGTAGTGATCATCTGGCTTAGATGGGTTGGCACCATATTGGTACTTAGTAGCTTCCCCATTTCTATCCACTACCCCTGTTACAAAGAAAGTTTTAGGATCGTAGCTTACTTTTAGTGTTGTTTTATCACTATAAGCAATTTGAGTCAGGTTATGAGAACGATCATAAGTGAACTCATAAACGTTATCACCAACGTCTTTAGAGTAAACAAGATCATTATCCTGATACTTATAAAGAGCCTTCTTATCTCCTGCTGACCAAACCTCTTTTACCAGTCCATTCGAGTACCAAGAAAAGAAAATTTGCTTAGCTTGAGAGTCTTTAATCGAAGTTAGTAGCCCATCTTTATAAACGAAATCGATGAAATAACCCGACTTATCAGTAATCTTGACAAGCTGACCTTCTTTGTTAAAGAGATCAACTTTTCCATCAGAGTGCTCTCTCTTATAACCATTTTTTAGAATATGAAGAATTTGAGGGCCGCGGTCATTTGAGTAGAGAACAGATCCTGCCGCAATTGAAGTTTGCACGCCAAAGTTTTGAGCGTAGGTATGTCTAAGTTCAGCATTTTGAGATAATTTCTTAATGAGATCATCAGCTGCTTTCTGAGAGAGAGAAGTTTTCTTTCTCATCTCATCAACAATTCTCTTAGAAGCTGCCAGGGCATCGATCTGAGTTTTAGGTACAAAGCGAGTTTTTGCTCCAGAACCATGTTCATGAATAAGTACTGAACCATCGGCCGATAGCTCCAGTCTCGTTTCAAACTCTGACCCCCAACCAAAGCCGAACCAGCCGACTTCTGTTGATTTAGAGTTATAGGTTCTTGTTATTTCCAACTTCTTACCACCGCCTGGTACGACAATGTCAGTGTAGGAAATGTAGAAGTTCCCGTTCTTCAAATTTACCCCTGCGTGGGCAAATGATGCCACTATCGTCATCAGAGCGAGAGTGATTCCATTCCAAAGCCTCATAATTCCACCTTTTTACGGATAGTTGTAACCCTTATTATTATCGGAAGATTTTTGATTAAACTTTAATATCAATTATCTTCATAATGACCCACATGCCGAAACCCACCATTCCACAAATGATAATGAGGGCAATAATTCCCAAGAAAGTGCCGAAAAGTAGTGGAAAATAATCAGGATCACCGCTACCAAACATAACAATCATGGCAAATGGCATGGCCCCGATGATGTAGGCCTGAATTTTTCCGGACGCAATATAGGTTTCAATCTTTAACTGAAGTCGTACACGCTCACGAATCACACTAACAATTGTATCGAACGTCTCAGCAAGGTTACCCCCTGTCTCTCGAAGAATTGTCACTGAAGTCACGAACATCTCATTATCTTCTGTATAAACTCGCTGTTTTAAATTCTCCAAAGCTTCATCAAGAGGAACACCAATCTTGGCTTGCTGAAGAACCAGATTAAACTCCTGGCTTATAGGAGGAGGTAACTCATCAACAACCATTCCGATTGATTGAGGGACAGTGAGACCGGCACGAATACCATTGGCCATTAAGTTG
>DATGND010000272.1:0-18277 GCA_035306925.1 Bacteriovoracaceae bacterium
AAGGTCAGGGTGCCATGGCTCAGGGTCTAGGAGCTCTTACTGTTGCCATTCAACTTCTTGATAAACTGACATGGCCACTTATGAGTATTGGCTATTTAATGAATCTTTATCAGCAGGCCAATAGTGGTGCTAAAAGGCTTCATAGTATTCGTTCTTTAAATGAAAAGAGTGTGGGGCGTGAGAAGATTTCAAGAAATATCGAAAGCATTCATATAAAAAACTTAAAAGTAAACTCACTCGAAGGTGTTAACCTACTCAATGATATCAACCTTGATATTAAGAAGGGGGAACATATCGCCCTAGTAGGTTCAGTTGGTTCAGGCAAAACAGTACTTCTTCAGACTCTGGCCGGACTGTGGGAACCGGAACAAATAAGATATGAAAAATTTAAAATTGGAGATATTGATTATAAAGATCTGGATCGCAGTACTTATCATAAGTATCTTTCCTTCATTCCTCAAACTCCTCAAATATTCAGTCGCACTTTAGGGATGAACATCTCCCCTGTTCGTCCTTTTGTTTTTGATAAGCTCTGGAGGGCATTGGAAAAAGCTGATCTCTCTGTTGATGTAGAAAGATTTCCTGAGGGTCTTAGCACTCAGATTGGTGAGAAAGGAATGAATCTATCCGGTGGGCAAAAACAAAGGGCCCTCATCGCTAGATCTTTTCACTCTGAATCCAGCGTTTATCTTTGGGATGATTCCATTAGCGCTCTGGATCCGACCACCGAACAAAAAATCATCAGAACTCTTAGAAATATTGACCCTGATGCTATTTTAGTACTGGCTACCCATAGACTGAGTTCCCTAAAGAACTTTGATCGCATCGTCGTTCTTGATAAAGGAATGATTACTAAGATCGGTAGCTTTGAAGATATTAAAAGAGACCACGCACTGTTTGCCTCTCTACTAAAAGATGAAAGAGAGGTTCAAAAGGCAGAAGCCCATGAATGATCTAGAACTTCAAGAACACGAAGAAAGTAAATATCATTTTCAACCGTTTGGACTACAGTTTACTAAGGCCCACGAATGGGATGGGGCCACTCAAGACCTTAAATGGCTTTGGCCTTGGATTCATCCTGAAAGGTTCAGACTTTTTTTTGCTCTGGTTCTCTTCTTTCTTGCCACACTGGTAACGCTTTCTATTCCTAAAATCGTGGCAAAAATAATTGATGATGTTTTAGTGAAGAAGAATGAGCCATTCCTTCTTTGGGCATCAATCTTTGTTGGGGCCGTAATCTTCAAGATCATTGCGGACATATCCTATAAATGGATGGTAACTAAGATTGGTCAAAAAATCAGTAAGACTCTTCGCTCAGATATCTTTTATCAGCTTGGTAAATTTCCTCTCGCCTTCTTTGAAAAGAATGCTTCAGGAAGACTTATCAGTAGATGTGTGAATGATGTGACTAATCTCTCTTCATTTTTCACTGTCAGCTTCTTTACGGTTATTGCCGATTTCGCCCTTATTATAGGGGCCGTTCTTTTTATGTTAACTCTGACAACATGGGGAGCTCTCATTGTCATCTTCAGTCTTATTCCTCTGACGATTTTCATGCTTAACGTTTCTCAAGCTCAAATGCGCTGGGGACGGGATCAAAGAAATATCCTTTCTCGTCTTTCTTCTCATACGGCCGATACCATGAACAACCTGGCCATTCTCCATTCTCAAAGCTTTGCTCACAAATGGGGTACCAGACATGAAAATCTACAAAAAATGTACTCCGGCTATACCATTAGAAATATTCTCACCTGGGGAAGTTTTTCATCCACTCACGTGGTGGTGATGGGACTAACCTATTCGGCAATCATCACTTTAGGCGTTTATCAGTTAAAGTCCGGTAACATGAGTATAGGAAACCTTATTGCTTCTTTTACCTATGTGGGGCTTATCTTCGGTCCTTTTATTGAAATCTCTGAAAAACTCAACGTGATGGTAACTGCTTTAGGATCAGTGAAAAGGTTACGACATCTTCTTCCTCATAAAATTATTCAAGATACTGAGGTCCCTCTTGATTTAAACTTCAGTCCATCTGGAAGTATTGTTTTTAAAAATATTTCTTTTTCTTATCGAAGTGACATTAAGCTTTTTGAAAACTTTAACCTTGAACTTCCTGAGGGAGAAGTCACTGCTCTGGTGGGAAGAACTGGATCAGGTAAAACAACTTTAGCCCATTTGATGCTCGGTCTTTATCCTTTAAATGAAGGAAAAATTCTCTGGGGAGAAGAAGACATTACAAAACTTAACCCTACTCGCCGTGCCAGATGGATCAGCCATGTCTCCCAAGATTTATTTATCTTCACAGATACCATTCGGGAAAACCTTCGCATGTGGAGAGAAGAAATAACCGATGAAATGATTTGGGATCGTTTAAAGCTTGTAGGTCTTCAGGATAAAATCATGAAGCTTGAAGGAAAGCTCGATATGATTATCAAGGCGGAGACTCTCCCTCTTTCTCAAGGGGAAAAACAGCTCCTCCTGCTCTGCCGCGCACTTTTACAAGACCCAAAGCTTCTTGTTTTTGATGAAGCGACCGCTAATCTGGATCAACTCACTGAAGAAGATTGGCTAAAACATGTCTCGGAGCTTTTTGAAGGTAGAACAACCCTTTTCATTGCTCACCGAATGGAAACTCTAAAACTCGCTACTAATATTGTGGTTTTAGAAAATGGTGTCATTAAAAAATCATTTAAAAAAGCAAAAGGCGTTCCTATCACTCATAAAGACCTTGATGACTAGCACCGCCATTTCTTTTAACTCATTTAAGACTATTCTTTTATGATATGAAAAAACGGATTAACCTTAGTTACTTTATCTTTGCCCTTTTATTCATTCTTTTTATTCGAAGTTATTTTTTAACTCAAAGTGTTTCCAATCTCACTTACAGTGAGTTCAAGGGAGAACTTCAGAAAGGTAACATCGAAGAACTCACCATTTCCGGAGATAAAATTTCCGGTACTCTTACAAATCCTCTGGATGGAAAAGCTCACTTCATGACCACCTTAGTAGAGCCAGAACTTGCCAAAGAGTTAGATCAGTACAATGTAAAATATGGTCGCATTATTGAGAGCACATGGCTTACAGACATCATCTCTCTGATACTTCCTATTCTTCTCTTTATGGTCATTTGGTACTTTTTTATTCGCAAAGCTTTTGCAAGAAACCTAGGTGGAGGGCCTGGCGGAAACTTTATGGCCATTGGTAAAAGTAAGGCCAAAATCTATGTAGAAACAGACACTAAAGTAACATTTAAAGATGTGGCCGGAGCCGATGAAGCCCTGGAAGAATTAAAAGAAATTATCGACTTTCTTAAAAACTCAGAAAAAGTAAAAACCTTAGGTGGTAAAATGCCTAAGGGAGTTCTTCTTGTTGGACCTCCGGGTACAGGAAAAACCCTTATTGCTAAAGCGGTAGCAGGAGAAGCGGGAGTACCTTTCTTTTCCACCAATGGTGCAGAGTTCGTTGAGATGTTTGTGGGTGTTGGAGCTGCACGGGTTCGTGATCTTTTTGAACAAGCTAAGAAGCAAGCTCCTTGTATTATCTTTATTGATGAACTCGATGCTCTCGGAAAAGTAAGACATCAGTCCCCTATGGGAAGTAATGATGAAAAAGAACAAACTCTCAATCAACTTCTTGTAGAAATGGATGGATTCGATACGCAATCGGGAATTATTATTCTTTCCGCAACCAATCGTCCGGAAATTCTAGATCCAGCACTTCTAAGATCAGGTAGGTTTGATCGCCAAGTTCTCATTGATAAACCTGATCGAAAAGGAAGAACAGATATTCTGCGTATTCACGCTAAAAAAGTTAATCTTGATCCTGAACTAGATTTAGAAAAAATCGCTTCTTTAACTCCAGGTTTTTCAGGGGCCGATCTAGCGAATCTGGTAAATGAAGCAGCACTGGTGGCCACGAGAGAAAGTGCCAGCAGCATTAACCTTCATCACTTTACTAAGGCCATTGAAAGAATGGTTGCCGGTCTTGAAAAGAAAAACCGTCTTCTGAATGACTTTGAAAGAAAAGTTGTGGCCCATCATGAAATGGGACATGCTTTAATGGGAATGCTCTTTAATCAAGATGAAGCTATTCATAAAGTTTCCATCATTCCACGAGGAATCGGCTCCCTTGGTTACACTATTCAGCGTCCTACTGAAGATCGTTATCTTATGACTAAGCAAGAACTTGAAAATAAGATGACAGTCTTAATGGGAGGAAGGGCCGCAGAAAACCTCATTTTCTCTCACTTCTCTACCGGTGCAGCAGATGACATGGCCAAAGCTACAAGTATCGCTCGAGAAATGGTGCTTCGTTATGGAATGTCCGATGAACTTGGACACGTTTCCTATGAAGAAGGTCCCAATTTTCTTGGAGACCGCAGCAGTCAGTATATGAGTTCAAAGTACAGTTCTGAAACCGCAAATTTGATTGATAAGATTGTTAAAGATTTGGTTGGAGCAGCCTTTGAGCGCGCTTTCAAAACTCTAAAAGAAAATGAATCTCTTTTAAGACAGTCAGCTTCAGAGCTTTTAGAAAAAGAAACCTTAACTGAAGATGAACTTAAGCCCTATTTTGATCAAATCAAAAAGAATAAGTTATCCTAATGTCTCTCCGGCGGCGTCGTTTTCGGATAAGTGGTAGTCTTTTGTTTATCTAAATCCACTTCCGTTTCTGTAGCGATTTCGCCGGGATTCAATTCTTTTTCAGGATTTAAATTTTCATCAGTCTCTTCAAACGGTTTTTGAGGAGCTGGTTCATTCTCTCGACGTGGTTCTGTAGGAGTATTTCCGTTTCCCATAGTCCCTCCTTTCTAAAGTCAATAATGCAGATATGATGCCAGTGTCAGATTCTTGACTTATCTTTCAGAAGAGTGTATACTGGAATTTGGCGCTGAAGAAAGCTACCCCGTTCTTATAATAAAAAACCCAAAGAAAATATGATGAATTATAGACGAAATATATCTTATAGGCATTCGTATGTCGACTTTCTGGATTAATGCCGTGGAATGATATCCACGGCACTGATCGATTTTATTTTACAAATTCAATCGGTGAGGAGGTCTGGAGATGGCAAGTGTAAATCAAGCAAAAGTTATTATATTTATTTTCTGTATCATGTTCGTCTTACAAACAAGCGCATGTGAAAGCAGAAGACAAAGTCAGTTTCAAGCGGCTCAAAATAATCAAGAAAGAATCGTCGCCTCAGAAAAATTCTAGTGGCCTAGGGATTGCACTCTTACAGGAAAAGTAGGAGTGCAACTATGAAGAATAAGTTACAAAATGTATTAGGAATAGCAGGTCTGGCCTGGGCCACTAAGTTCATCTACAACGAAATCAAACAAAGAAATTATTTTACTGATAAAGTCGCCCTTATCACTGGTGGGAGTAAAGGACTCGGCTTAACTATTGCCGAAGAACTTATTAAAGAAGGCTGTAGGGTCAATATCTGCGCTCGAGACAGATCTGGACTGGAAAAAGCTCAAAAGCACTTAGAAGAAATCGGCGGTGAAGTTCATATCCATGTTTGTGATGTTTCGAATCGTCAAGAAGTCGAATCAGTCATTGATGATATTATCCGCAATCAAGGTCAACTCGATTTTCTCTTCAATAATGCAGGAATAATTACTGTTGGCTCCATGGAGTCCTTGAGTGAAAAAAATTATAAAGAAGCCTTGGATATTATGTATTGGGGAATGGTCAATACCACTCTCTCTACTCTCCCCTATATGAAAAATCAGAAAAGAGGACAGATCATCAATATTACTTCCATTGGAGGAGAAATCAGTGTTCCTCACCTCCTTGCTTACAGTGCTGCTAAGTTTGCGGCCATGGGCTTTTCCAGAGGAACCACAAGTGAGCTTAGAAAAGATAACATTTACGTAACAACTATCGTTCCTGGACTAATGAGAACTGGTTCCTATGTTAATGCTCAATTTCCAGAAGATGAAAAAGATGAATTTAAAATTTTCTCTTTTCTAGCAAGCACTCCCGGAATTACTGTTAATCCTCGTCGAGCAGCAAGAAAAATTCTTGAAGCCACTAAAGAAAGAAAGGCCTATCAGATTATTGGTTTCCAGGCCAAAGCACTTGTGAATCTTACTCACTTATTCCCCAACCTAACTAGCAACGTTTTCTCTCTCGTCAGCAGTTTTCTTCCTTATCGAGACCAGTCTTCTTATGAGGAAGGGAAAAAGATAACTGAAAGATATGAAAATGCAGAAGTAAAACTAAGTCATCGCTTTGGTAAGATCGCCCAGGAACGGCATCAACTAAGATCATAATTAACAAAGGTGGAGATATGCAAAGAAAGGCCCTGATCGTCGTAACCAGTAATAGCAATCTAGGTAATACCAATCAAAAGACAGGTTGGTTTCTTAGTGAAGTAAGTCACGTTTACTGGCCTCTTCACAAAGCTGGTTTTGAAATTACTTTTGCGAGTCCAGTAGGAGGAGATGCTCCTATGGAGGAATCTAGTTTAAAAATTGATGATGCAGAAAATAAATTATTCGTTGATAAGTATAATATCAGCAATTCATTAAAAACCATTTCTGTTAAAGAAGTGAATCCTCAGGAATTTTCCATTATCTACTTTGCAGGAGGACACGGAACAATGTGGGACTTCCCAGGTAACGTTGATATTAATAAGGTCACTTCAGAGATCTATGAGAACGGTGGAATTGTCGCAGCTGTCTGCCACGGACCATCTGCTTTAACCGATGTTAAACTTTCTGACGGAAGTTATCTCGTAGAAGGAAAGAGAATCAACTCATTTACTAATGCAGAAGAAAAAGAAGTTGAAAAAGATGATATCGTTCCCTTCCTACTGGAAACAAGACTAAAAGAAAGAGGCGCTATCTTTGTGGAAGGAGAGAAGTGGGAAAATAAAGTAGTGGTCGATGGGCGCATCATCACCGGACAAAACCCTCAGTCCGCTGCTTCTTTAGGAGAAGCAATAGTGAGAGTGGCAAATCAGATTGAATTAAGCCAGAGTGGAAAATCTGATGAAGACGATTCTCTACATTGGGTTGTTCAAACCTAATAACTCTTCAAATAAGCGATCAAGTCTATTAAGGCATTGATCCCATCCTTTCAGACAATCCTGGGCTTCTTCTTCACTTTTGAAGCCCTTTTGTCTGACTTCAATTTTGCATCCACCTGCATCTTCTGAAAAAATAATATCACTTATCAGTTCATCAAAAATAACTTCACCTTCTCCCGTTTCGACATGATCAACCGTGAGAAGTCTTCGGTCTGATTCATATCCCTCTATGTAACCTGTACAAACATAGAGTTTTCCAGAGATATCCTGATGCTCATACCTGTACTGTCCGTGTAAGTTATTTTCAAAGAAAGGTACTTTTAAACTCATTCCGTCAGGGTAACACCAACTCTCCAAAAGAGTGGCATCTGTAAAGTAATTGAAAACTTCCGGACGAGGAGCCTGGATAATTCTTGAGAAATTTAAATCGTAGGACATATATCCTCCTTGTTTCTTTCAATGGTAAATTCTCTTTCCATAAGTTTCACTGCCCCCATAGCTAAGACTCTTATTGAGTGTTAAAATGGCGTCATGAATTTATTGGATGAAATAAAAAAGTGTCGTCTCTGTGAAGGCGATCTTCCCTTCCCTCCCAATCCCGTTGTTGTTCTTAATCCCAAATCTCCTTACTTAATTGTAGGTCAAGCTCCTGGTATCAAAGTTCATCAAACTTTGCGTCCCTGGAATGATGCCAGCGGGGAAAGATTAAGGGATTGGTTAAAAATTTCACCGCAAGACTTATATAATCCTGAGTTATTTTCAATCGTTCCCATGGGCTTTTGCTATCCAGGGAAGGCCAAGACAGGTGACCTTCCTCCTCGTAAAGAATGCTCTATTCGTTGGATGGACTCCGTTTTATGTGAACTAAAAAGTTTAACAAGAATCATCTTAGTAGGTAGTTATTCCACTCACTACTTTCTCGGGCCAGGAAGTCTAGATGCATACATTCAAGAGCACGCACGAAACGATTCTCTTTTTGTTGTTCTTCCCCACCCTTCTCCTCGAAATAATATCTGGTTAAAAAAGAACGAGTGGTTTGAACAAGAAGCTCTCCATCTCATTCGTAAAAAGCTTAACTTTACTGAGCGGCCATAGTCCTACAAGCTTCAGCGCAATAACGACAAACACGTGCGCACTCAAGCATCAAGGAATCATCTTTACCGATACTCAAACAAGAAGCCTCGCACTCATCACAAGATCTGGCACAGATCTGACATAACTCCTGACTGAACTTACCTTCCATTCTTAGTAAGGTTGAACTGATGTTGCAGATTTGAGCACATTCAAGCAATGTTTTGATATGAATAGCACCTGAATGTTCCCCTCCTAAAATTAAGCAATGATTTAAGCACTTCAAGCACTCCTGATAGCACGCATTGCAAGCCTTAATACATTCTTCAATACTCTTACCTTCATATTCATTCAAAGCTTCCATAGTTATTCCTCCGTATTCATTAATCCATGCAAGTTTGAATCCTTCATAATCTCCATGAATTCTTGAGGACCTACCCTGATTGTTTTCCATTATTGTTAATCAACAGGAGGTAATCAAATGTATAAATTTAGTCTGTTTTTACTCATGCTCTTATTTGTGAATTCAGCTCTGGCGGAGCGATTTAAAGATACCATTCATTCAATAGATTTAGGAACAACTCCGGAAGAAGATCACATCCTGAAACTAGAAAGTGGACGAGTCGCTTTCATTTCTCCAGATGATTTTCATTATGAAAAGAATGCTCAAGCACTCATTGGTGAGTATGTAGAAATTGAAGTGGATGATCAACTTACAGTCCTTTCATTAACCTCTCTTCCACGTGAAGAAATTCCCCAAAGAGAAACGGAAACAGAAACTGAAATAAAGTTTCCAACAGAAAAGATGACTCCAACAGTAATTCGTGACTGGAACACTGCCATGAGGATATGGAATGGCATGAATAGAAGTTATAAACAAGTTTCAGAATGTAGTGATCGCGCCCATGTGTGGGCCTACGAAGAATGGAGAAAGCATAATCTCTACTCAATGAAGGCCTTTCTCTTTTTCACTAACACCTACATCCGTGCTTATCGCTACAACTGGTGGTTCCACGTCTCCCCTTATGCTTTAGTCCATGAGTATGGAAGAGATGTCGAGCACGTCTTTGACCGAAGATATGCAAGCATTCCTCGACACTTTAAAGAATGGACTGATATCTTTATTCGTTCAAGAAAGGCCTGTCCGGTGACAACTTATAGACATTATCGAAACAATAGAAATGGACCTGAACACTGCTTTGTCGTAAAAAGCACAATGTATTACCGACTACCTCTCCATGTTAGAAACCTAGAAGATTCAGGAATTGTAAAAACTCAGTTTAGTACAAGTGAAGTTAATTTTAGTTACCGTGCTTTCACCCGCAGAGGTGTTCAGTAACTCACAAAGCCCCCGCTTTATTACTTAGCGGGGCATTTACTAATATCCAATGAATTGACCTCGTCTGAAGAAATCTTTAAATCATACTTCTTCTTAATATACATCCACTGATGATAATACCGACAAGCATATTCATAATGAAGAGGTAACCAGGTTTTCAGAGTATTGGCACCTTTCTTTCTATTGGTAACCTTATGAGTGATTACAAGATTTTCTGGATCATTAGCAAACTTTACTTTCTTATCTTTAGGCCATTGGGCCCCGCCACTTTTATGAGCTTCATACAAAGGAACGAGATGATCAATATCGATGTCTTTAGCTTGAGTCAAAACTGTTGGAAAATAGTAATCATTCCACTTCCCACTTTTAACTGTACACTTCTTTTTATTGGTAAAAGTCACCGGCACTAAACTTCTTTCTATAAGAACTTCTGCTCGTGTGTTTTGACAATCCTTATCTTCATCTATCCAACGAGAATGCCACTCTTTTCTCTTATAAACCTCAGTACTGGAACAACTACTAAAACTTAAGAACAGAGCTAATAATAAATACATTATTCCTCTTTTTGAAAAAGAATAATTTGTTCTTCTTCTCTTCTTTCTGCATTCGAATGGAACTCTTCAAAAAGTCCCATTTCAACATATCGTTGAACAATAAGTTTTGAGCGTTTCGAATTCTCCCACTCTGCATGTTCCAGTAAAAGACTCGCGCAATAAACTCGAGACATATTCATTGCGAGCGTTCTGGCATTGGTATTCAGATCTTCAATGTCCTTAGCATTTTGAAGATAATGAATAACTTTCTTGAGTGAATTTAAGGTTTCATGACGTAAATTAACTAACTCAGGATCCTTAATTTTTTCCATTCTCTCTTTGACATCTACAGCAAAATGAATCCCGGCATTCTCCCTATTTATAGCACGAAGGGCATCAAGAGAGAGCACATTAGTTGTCCCTTCCCAAATAGATAGAACGTGTGAATTTCTTAAAATTTGTGGAAGTCCTGTATCTTCAATATAACCAGCTCCCCCAAAGGACTCAATCACCTCTGTATTGATCTGAACACCCATTTTAGCCGTATAAAGTTTAACGAGAGGGATGAGAAGTCTCAGAGTACCTTTTTCTACTTCTGTAGCAACTTCCGTTTCTACTTTTCCTAAAAGATAGGCACTGTGAAATGACATCATCATACAGGCCTCATAAAACACCTGCAGTTCACTTAATGTGTGAGCGTGAAGTCCATGATCAATAATCGCTCTGCCAAAAGCTTTTCTTTTAGTAGAGTAATCAAGGGCCAGTGATAATCCCCTTCTCATGTACCCCACAGCACAGCAGGCATTATAAAGGCGAGTAATATTAAAAAGAGTGGCAATTGTTTTGATTCCTTTCCCTTGCTCGCCTACTAAAACAGCAGGAACTCCTGAAAGAGTTAGCTCTGCAGTGGGTAAGGCCTTTGTTCCCATTTTATCTTTGAGGCGATTAATTTGCATTCCGTTGAGGTTACCCTCTTCGTCTCTTAGCTCCAGATAAAAAAGAGATAACTTATCATCTCCCTCAACATGGGCAAGAGTCATGGCCATCTGAGAGGTCGTAGCTGAAGTAAACCATTTTATGCCATAAAGTTTATATTGTTCCCCTTCTTTCTTAGCTATGGTCGAAGTTCCACTTACATCAGATCCACCACTCTTTTCTGTCATCCATTGTCCAGACGTCCAAAATTTTTCAGGATCTCTTGAAGTGAGAAACTTTAAGGCACGCTCCTTCATCCCCTCTGTTCCAAAGAGTTCGATTAAGCGAGCAGCTCCATCTGTCATGGCCAGAGGACAAGAATAAATAGCCGAAGATGGATGATACAAGTAGAGCTTGGCAAATTGATAAAGACGAGAGAACTCTTTTTGCTTTCTTTCATAGCCGATGGCCACAATTCCCTCTTCCGCGGCAATTTCATGTAAGCGATTCCAGGCAGGTGTTACCTTAATTTCATCGATTCTTTTTCCCCAGGGATCATATGGAACATGCACAGGAGTGATTCTTTCAGCTTCCTGAGATAACTCTTCCATTTCATCAATGACTCGAGTGCCAAAACGAGTTAAGTCTTCTTGAACTTCTTTTTGAAATTCCGAGGGAAGATAACGCACAAGAAGCGCCTGCAGAAGTTTATCACTTAAATAAGGATGATGAAGCTTTGGTCCTTCTTGTATGAAATCCATGGATCCTCCTCGAATGTATATTACAAGTATGTATCACTAGGGTAATTTTGCAAATCCTCATTTACCTTAGTGGCGCACTCTGTTTTTACAAACTATCAAACTCGGTCGATCTTTGTTATTCTTTTGAGCATATTATAAATTTGGTAAAAGGTTTAAAACTATGAAATTGATTTTAATCACCTCGCTCCTTGTCTCTCTTGCTGGTTGTGCAATGAATTCCAAGAAAATGCCACAAACAATTCAAGAGGCTGTCTCTAGCCCAATGAGATCATCTAAAAACATTTTAAGAGATCAGTATCGTCACCCAGTCGAGACTCTAGAGTTTTTTGGACTTAAACCAGACATGACAGTTATTGAAGTTTCTCCTTCTGGTGGTTGGTACACACAGATCCTTGCTCCTTTTCTTTATGAAAAAGGACAATACATTATGGCCGAACCTGAAACAGATCCAAGAGGATATACTGTCCCAAGAAAAGAATGGTTTGAACAATACCCTCACCTTAAAGAGAAAAGTAAGAAGGTTGTCTTTCAACCAGGAACTAAGATTGATTTAGGACCAGAAAACTCTGCTGATATGGTTTTGACTTTCAGAAATATCCATAACTGGTATCCTGCCAAAAATGTAGAAGAAGCATTTAAACATTTCTACAAAGTCCTTAAGCCAGGAGGAGTTCTGGGTGTTGTAGAACATCGTGCAAATCCTAAGAATAAGTTTGATCCTAAGAGCGGTTATCTTCCGGAAAAAGAAGTTATTCGTCTGGCACAAAAAGCAGGTTTTAAGCTGAGCGCGAAATCTGAAATTAATGCCAACCCTAAAGATACAGCGAAACACCCTCATGGAGTTTGGACTCTACCTCCTTCACTTAGAGGAGGAGAGAAATATCTTGAAATCGGCGAAAGTGATCGCATGACTTTAAAGTTTGTAAAATAATCTTTAACTGCCTCACTGCACATTCAGTGAGGCAGTTAAGACCAAATTAATTCCCTCTTGATTTAACGCTCCTCTTAAATAAAAACTCTCTCTGCTATCATAGCCTTTATGAGTAAGGTCGAGATTGGAATTTCAGGCTGGAGTTATAAAGGATGGCGAGGAACATTTTATCCTTCCCAAATCTCTCAGCAAAAAGAACTCGAATATGCCAGCAGAGAACTTCCCACAATAGAAATCAATAGCACTTTTTATTCTTTACACCGACCAATAAGCTTTCAACGATGGTATGATTCAACTCCCCCTGATTTTATCTTTGCTGTAAAGGCCAATAGATACATTACTCATATTAAAAGACTCAATGATGTCGAATTTCCTTTGGCCAATTTCTTTGCCAGTGGAGTTCTTGCTTTAAAAGAAAAACTTGGCCCTATACTCTGGCAGTTTCCTCCCAGTATGAGCTTTAATCCCGAATTATTCGAAAACTTTCTAAAACAACTTCCTCATAATTTTAAAGAAGCTGCTAAGATGGCCAAAAAGTCTACTCTCTCAAAAGAGCGCAAATATGAGCTTGTGGAGAAAAACTATAAGATCAGACATGCAATAGAAGTGAGAAACATGAGCTTTTTAAATCCATGGTTCATCGAGATTTTAAAAGAGCATAATGTGGCCATTGTCTTCGCAGATACAGCAGGTAAATGGCCATACATGGAAGATATAACAGCAGACTTTGTGTATTTAAGACTTCATGGGGATAGTGAGCTTTATGTCAGTGGCTATGACTCAAAGACCTTAGATTTCTGGTCAGAAAGAATAAAGACCTGGATGTTGGGACTAGAACCATCTAATCGATTAACCATTAGTGATAAAAGAGCTCCGCGAGTTCAACGTGATGTTTATGTGTATTTTGATAACGATGCGAAGGTCAGGGCCCCAGTAGATGCTATGAGTTTAATTGATAGATTAAAGCATTAATAAGTAAGAGAAAACCCAACCAGGTAATCAATATCTGTTTCTTTCACTCCTCTAGGAACACCTGCATCATGGTTAACATTAAAGCTAACCCCTAAGCTTAACTTATCAGATAGTTTAGAATCAATCCCGGTCAGAAATCGAACACGATGATTACCAGTGTTGGAAAAAAGAGGTTGATAATAAACTGTTATAAAAGATGAAACTATTTTATTAAATCTATAAAGATGGGATAAATATAAATTTGCTCTCCAGTGCTTTTTATCTCTATCTTCCAGATAAAAATCTTCGATCTCATAAAAAGCCCCTACTCCGAAAAATAAGGAAGAGTATTCTTCTGCCCATAGCTTAAATCGAAGATTACTGCCTAAAAAGTATCGAGAGTTTAATTCTTTAAACTCATTGAACTCAGACTGAATGAAAACTTCATAAGAAAGAAAGTTCTGATAGCCCCAAGTATGACGAAGATGAGCAATACCAAGATTTGTATCTTTTACCTTCGCACTTGTTCCGTATTTATAATTTAAAGAATAAAGCCATTCGTTTTCTTCAAGCCTCCAGGCCCCTATTGTATTCATTTGGGAAGTGAACTTTTCCGTGTTTCCAAGTTGGCCCGATGTCTGTAATGCAGAACGACCAATAAAACCTTGCCCCTCAATTTTTCTAACTGATTCAACATTTACGAAGGCTAAAGCTAGAGGTGATAACAATAATAAAAAAGAGAAAAGAAAGTAACGTAGAGATCTCAATGACACTTCATATCCTTATTAACTGAGTATGAATATATTAAGATTCATTGCTCCCAGTGTCTACTTATCGTCAAAAAAAAAGGATATCCTTTTTGGAATGAGTATTCTTGAAGAACAAACTCTAAAAATATTAAATGATGGAACTAAGGAATACACGCTTCCATCCTACTTCTTGTCAGAAGAATCTATGCTAGGAGCATCGTACATTCATTATTGGACACGCTATTGTGATGAAGCAGTGAATGGAAGATATAACGAAACGGTCCAATCTCTCAAAATCAAAACTCAAACAATGACAGCACACTCACCTCTCTCTCCTCCATTCGAGGCCTTAAAGCAGGTGATGCAAAAATATTATATACCCTTTCATTACCCGCTGGAATTTCTGGAAGGTCTGGGAATGAAAATGAACAGAGTCAGAATCAAGACATATAAAGAGCTCGATCTTTATTGCTACCGAGTGGCCAGCACCAGAGGACTGATGATGGCCCATGTGATGGGCATAACAAATGAAGTAGCTTTGAAAAGCATTAGAGATCTTGCCATAGCTATTGAACTTATCAGCATTGCAAACAATATAAAAAGCGATTTAAGACATGGGCAATGTTACATTCCACTTGAAGCTCTCGGTCAATTTGAAATGAAAAGCGAAGACCTTCTCAAAAGACAGTATGAGAAAATTTTATTTTTCATGATATTTCAAATAGTAAAACGGGCCAACTCATATTTTGTATCAGGAATTGATTGTATAGAATACTTCCCTGTTCGTTCAGGTTTAATGATCTATATTCTTGCTAATTTAGAAAAAGAAACAGGTCAAATGATCTTCAGACAACCTGAAGTCACTCCTGTAAAACTCTCCTTCTTTAAGAAATTCTATATTGTTACCAAAAGTTTCTTTGAATACTTTTACCGGTATTTTCCTAAAAGGATAAATCAAAACCAAATCAATAAATTCACTAAAACAATGAAATTTGATTAAGTCCCACAAAAAGTGGCCGTTACCTTTTCTTCTTCTCGTGGTGGAGAAGCAAAAGAAGAAAACTCCGCTCTCTCAGTAAAAGGATCACTTAGAACCTGAATCAGTTCCTTGGTAAAGTTAAAGTCTCCTTGATAGGCCAGATCTATAGCTTTTTGGATCAAGTGATTCCGAGGAATATAGAGAGGGTTAATTTTTTCAAGAGAAGGAACTTTAGGAACTCTTTGCTTCCAGTCCTTTAAAAATTCCTGCAATTCATTTGTATGAGGATAAAAAATATTTTCACCAGAATGAATCGTTTCTAAGTATCTGAAGGCTAGAGTATAATCCAAAGATTCTTTTTCCAGATAACTTAAAAACTTCATAACAAGTTCTTCATCAGAATCATTGTAATCATTTATTCCAAGTTTCTTTGCGAATGCCTTCATGCGAAGTTTTGGAAATTCACTTAAAATAGGATATAAGCGTTCTTCTACGATCTTAACTGCTTCATCTTGATCTTCAGAGATAAATCCCAGTAAACAATCAGCAAGACGTAACAAGTTCCATTGAATAATTGGAACCTGATTAAAAAAGGAATATCGTCCCCTTTCATCAATAGAGCTGAAAACTTTATGAAACCGGAACTCATCCATGAAAGCACAAGGCCCATAGTCTATAGTTATACCGGCCACTGAACAATTATCCGTATTCATTACTCCATGAATAAATCCTACAGCACTCCATTGTGCAATTAGCTCCCCTTGTTTTTTTGAAACAGTTTCTAAAAATTGGAGGGCCTTCTCTTTGAGAGAAAGATCAGAAAGTTCGGGGTAATGACGTTGTACCGTATAATCTAAAAGCTTTTCCAAGGAAGCCTTGTCATTTTGAAAATAAGCATACTGAAAAGTACCTACTCTTAAATGACTGCTTGCCACTCTTGTAAAAATCCCACCAGGCTCTGGTCCAAATTGTCTGAAAACATTTTCACCAGTGGTTACTGCCGCCAATGCTCTAGTAGTTGGAATACCAATAGTATTCATGAACTCACTAACAATATACTCTCTTAATACTGGGCCCAGAGCACTTCTTCCATCTCCTCTGCGAGAGAAAGATGTGACTCCAGACCCTTTTAGCTGAAGATCGTGACCTTTCAACTCCCCTAATAAAAGCGCTCTACCATCTCCAAGACTAGGAACAGGATGACCAAACTGAAAACCTGCATAGGCCAGTGCTACTGGCTTAGAATCTTTGAGAAGCTTTTGACCAGAAAATATCTTTGCCAGTTCTTCTTCTGAATAGTCATCAAACGAGAAACCTAATTCTTGTGCTAATGATTTATTGAATAAAATGAGCTTAGGATTTGGAAACTCCTCAGCCTGACGGTATTCATAAAAAATCGGAGGTAGATTAAGATAAGAGTTTGCCATAGGAGTTGGATTCATAGGAGAATAGTATCACCTTCTCTAAGGAAAGGAACGACATAAGCATTATGGTTGATGAGTTTTTTCTAAAAGGTTTAGCTACGGCCTTGGGAATAGGCCTTCTCTTAGGAGTTGTTCGAGAACGAAAACACGCACCTGATAAAGCAGAAGCAGGTTTAAGGACACACACTCTCATTGCTATTCTGGGCGCAACATGTTGGCAGCTAGGAATCATACCTTTTACTGTCACTCTTCTTATTCTTGGAGCTTTTGTTGTTAGTAGCTATATTCGAGTGGCCCATAAAGATCCAGGTCTTACTGGTGAAGTCACTGTCATTGTTAACTTCGCCTTAGCTGGACTCGCTCTAGAAACAATAGAAGTGGCCGCAGGCCTTGGTGTCCTTAGTGCCATATTACTTCAAGCTAAAAGACCTCTTCATCGAATCAGTCGAGATATCATCAATGAGCAAGAAGTAAGAGATGGTTTACTCTTATTAGCGTCCACTCTGATTATTATGCCTCTTCTTCCTAGTAAGCCTATTGATAAATGGGGTGTCATCAAGCTCACGACTGTCTGGAAAATTGTCATTCTAATTCTTGCTACCGGTATGTTTGGTCATATTGCTCGAAGAATGTTGGGAGCCAAGTTTGGACTTCCTATTGCCGGCTTTTTTTCCGGATTTGTTTCTTCAACTGCAGCGATTGCAAGTTTAGGGCATAAGGCTAAAAACGATCCTAAAAATATGATTTCTTCTTCCGCTGCAGCTTTACTTGCCAATTTATCTTCTCTCATTCTTTTCATTGGAATTATTGCAACTGTTTCAAAAGAACTTTTCCGGTCTATGTTCATTCCCTTCTTACTCTCAACAATTTTCTTAGGGATTGTTATTGTGATTTCCTTGTTCCATCACATGGGTGAAAAAGAACAGGATATGCCAGACTCTGGTCAGGCCTTTAAGCTTTCACATGCTCTTATTATTGCTGTTGCCATATCCGGTATTCTCTTTGCTTCTGCATGGCTGAATGAAACCTTTGGCGGTGTTGGAGTGATTTTGACAACCATCATCGCAGCAATGGCCGAAATTCACGCCTCTGCAGCAAGCCTTGCCCAATTAAGTTCAGAGAAAGTCATACCTCTCAAAATGGCACAATGGGGCGTTATTGGGGCATTAGCTTCCAGCACTTTTACTAAAATCGTTTTGTCTTACATAAGTGGAGGAAAAGATTTTGCACTTCGATTATCTATTGGTCTAGTAATGATGGTTATTGGAGCAGCTTTAGGCGTTATTATTTTTTAATAACTGCCTCCCTTGAGTGTGAAACAATAATTTTTAGAGTTTTTTTTCAAATGCTCAGAGTCACACTCTCATTATTTCCGTATTTTAACTCTCCTGAAGATACATATCTTTGCAGATGAGTGCCAAAATTATCTCATCAACACTTAAGTGAGGCAGTTAGTTTAAGTTACTCCTACAATGGGATGTCCTGCCGCTCTTTCTGAATCGCTCAGATGTGGAAAATATTCGCTATCTAAACTTCTGGATTTAGCACGCGTATTAATTCCTAACATGGAATAAAGAGGACATGTT
>DATGND010000273.1:0-2659 GCA_035306925.1 Bacteriovoracaceae bacterium
AGAATGGTAAGTAACACCCAGGCCAAAAGAGTAAGCATTCCCTTCATCTCCCAGGATCATATCCGACTGTTCTTCTCCAGGCTTTAATTCCTGATTAGTAAAGGTTCTGTATCGATACTCCCCTTCAATGGCATAATAAAGACGATTAACCGGCTTGAAAGCATACATTAAGCGTAACCATGTTGATTCGAGCCCTTGAGCTGAAGCATCGTCTTTGTCCACTACATCTGAGTAGGAAGAAACCTGACTTCGAAAACGTGCACCTACAGAAACCTGCAATTGATCAGTAAGTCCATAAGAGCCCTGAAAGGATCCTTGCATTCTTTGGAAGCTTTCCCCATCTTCAAACTTAAATGTCTCTCCATCTTTATCGACTCGAGACGTAGAAGAAAAATAATCTGCTGAAAAAGAGAGTTCGTGTGAAGACTTAGACAATACTTTTGTAGGAGCAATATAACTCGTTTGGGCAACCAGATGCCCGCTCGTTAAAAGCGTAAGGGTGAGAGCAATTTTTTTCATCCCTTAATTATAAACTGGCCTCGGATTTTTGCAAAAGGTTGCTTACTGGTCTATCGAAACTGACCAAATCTGCCTCTCTGTACCAGGTCCCATTATTTTTTGAGAATAAACAAATAGATTCAAAAGGGAGTGCTGTGAATTCATGAAATTCTTTTTGGGCCAGCTCTATGGCCAGATGTAAATCAAGTACTTCCTGATATCGCCCTATTGTTAGAAAAGATTTCTTATCCTTCATTCTCTTATTCCTATCAACATAGGACTTACAGATAGAGAAAAGCGATTCCTGGCACATTGAAAGCTCTTCATCAACGACAGGATTTAAATAAAGAATTTTATTCTTTTTGTACTCATGAACATTAAGCCCCGTAAACCTTAAAGTATGGTAAGAAAAGTTCTCAAAGTAAAAACCTTCCAATTCTTCAATGAGTTCATCCTTAAGAGTTCTTAACTGTGAAGACTCTATTTCAAATGGCGGAACAATTGGAACATGAAGGTAGGGATTAGACTGATACTTGGAATCGAACCGGGATCTAAAACTCTCAATATTCTTAGAAAAAGAGTTGTCTGAATAGAAAGTCAAACCAACAAATAACTTCGTCACCATGGGACCCCCTTTTCAGCAATATTAGGTCCATACTTCATTGTACTGCATCTAACGAAGTAAACAATAAAAAAGGGAGGATCTCTCCTCCCTATTTATTATTTAACTACTTGGAAGTCTGCTCGGTCGGCAAGTTCTTCTTCTATTCTTAGAAGTTGATTATATTTCTCCATACGATCACTTCTAGAAGCAGAACCTGTTTTAATGTGACCGGCCCCGGAAGCCACTGCTAGATCAGCAATAAATGAATCAGCAGTTTCTCCTGAACGGTGAGAGATGATGGCCTTGAATCCATTATCAAATGCTAGTTTCAAGGTATCAAAAGTTTCGCTAAGTGAACCGATTTGGTTAACCTTAACTAAGATAGCATTGGCCTCTTTATTTTCAATTCCTCTTTTTAAAATCTTGGCATTCGTTACAAAAAGGTCATCCCCAACGTTGGTTAGCTTTGAACCAAGTTTCGCCTGGAAATTAATAAAGCCTTCACGATCGGACTCATCAAAACCATCTTCAATGGAATAGATTGGAGCAAGACTCATGAGATGCTCATAGTAACCAATCATTTCATCTGCAGTGTAGGTCTTTCCTTGCATTGTATATTGCTTCTTATCTGCATCGTAGAATTCGGAAGCGGCACAATCCAGAGAAATTGAAATGTCTTTACCTGGCTCATACCCTGCTTTCTTAATCGCTGTTAAGATACATTCAATAGCTTCATCGTGAGATTTAAGATCTGGAGCAAATCCACCTTCATCACCTACATTCGTTGAATAACCTTTATCAGAAAGAACTTTTTTAAGGTTATGGAAAACTTCCACTCCTGCCCTGAAGTTTTCAGAAAAAGATTTATTCATATGAGGAACAATCATGAACTCCTGAATATCAAGATTGTTTGAAGCATGAGCACCACCATTAATGATATTCATCAACGGAGCTGGAAGCATTAGCTTTCCTGCAGCATTTGGAATTTTTAGATCTTCATAGAGATAAAGATAAAGAGGTTTATTTTTCTCTGCAGCAGCTGCACGGCAAACGGCCATGGACACACCGAGAATGGCATTTGCACCAAGGTTATCTTTATTTTCTGTGCCATCCAAATCAAGCATGGCCTGATCAATGCCACGTTGATCGTAAACATCCTTACCTATAAGAACTTTGGCAATCTTTTCATTGACGTTGCTTACAGCTTTAAGAACACCTTTACCCATGAAACGTGATTTATCTCCATCACGCAGCTCTAAAGCTTCGCGACTACCAGTTGAAGCACCTGATGGTACGCTGGCACGACCAAAGGCACCTTTTTCAGTTACAACATCAACCTCTACAGTTGGATTTCCTCTTGAATCAAGAATTTGACGGGCGTGAATAGACTTAATTGCACTCATTATAGGCTCCTTAAATTTTACCTATAAAAAGTTACAAGCGATCAAGGCCTTTGGCAAAAGCTTTAAGGCCTTGACAGAGAGCGTACCTCGAAATTAAGAAGCTTTTTTAATGCCAGGATTTGCCCATTCAGGTGGCTTAAAATTTGTTTTTGGA
>DATGND010000274.1:0-9617 GCA_035306925.1 Bacteriovoracaceae bacterium
TTGCCGTTAAGGCCGGAGTAGATTTTGTGAAAACCTCAACAGGATTCTCAACAGGAGGCGCCACTATCGAAGACGTCAAACTTATGAGAGAAGTTGTTGGACCAGAGATGGGAGTTAAGGCCAGTGGTGGAATAAGAGATCAGGAAACGGCCAAGAAAATGATTGAGGCCGGTGCCACAAGACTTGGAACGAGCGCCAGTGTTGCAATCGTTACTGGCACTCATTCCGATGCCAAATATTAAGAGACAATAATTTTTAACATTCTAAGCTTTCCAACTTTGAGAATGACTTCACCTGGACTTAGATCAAGAGTCTCAGTTGTGTGATTCTCAAAGTTTACTTTTACAGCATTTTGCTGAATCAATCTTCTTCCCTCTGACTTTGACTTAACAAAAGAAAGCTCAACAAAAAGATCTAAAAGATTAATCGTTCCAGCGTCTTTATTGATCGTCAAAATATCATCAGGAATCTGCTTTTTAGAAAAACGTGCTTCGAATTTTTCACGCTCTTCTTTGCCGACTTCTGGTCCATGATAATAACCAGTGATTTCCTGAGCGAGGTCTTTTTTTGCAGTCATAGGGTGAAGGGAACCATCATCAATACCCTTAATAATGGCATCGACTTCCGAAGCAGGTCTTCTGCAAAGAAGAAGATAGTATTTCTTCATTAACTCATCAGAGATAGACATCAGCTTTCCAAACATATTAGTAGGAGTATCAGTCAATCCAATATAGTTATCCATGGACTTAGACATTTTATGAACGCCATCTGTCCCCTCAAGAAGAGGCATTGTGAGAACACATTGTGCTTCTTGATTATAAAGATGCTGAAGGTTACGTCCCATCATAAGGTTGAAAGTTTGATCGGTTCCACCTAACTCTAAGTCAGCCTTCAAATGAACAGAGTCATACCCTTGTAGAAGAGGGTAAATGAACTCATGAAGATAAATAGCTTCTTGATTATTGTAACGCTTAGAAAAGTCATCGCGCTGAAGTAAACTACCCACAGTGGTCTTAGTCATCAGTTCAATTAACTGAATACCGCTAAACTGCCCAAGCCATTGGCTATTATAGACGACGTGAGTTTTACTCATATCAAGAATTTTAGAAACCTGTTCCTGATAGGTCATAGCATTGGCCTTAACCTCTTCAGGAGTAAGCACTGGTCTTGTTTTATTTTTCCCGCTCGGGTCTCCGATTTGGGCGGTATAGTCACCAATCAAAAAATAAATCTCATGACCAAAATCTTGTAATAACTTTAATTTTTGGAGCACTACTGTATGGCCTAAATGAATATCAGGACGAGATGGATCTGCTCCAAACTTCACGATAAGAGGTTTTTGCGTTTCATAGGACTTTGTTAGCTTTTTAAGTAATTCCTCAGGAGGAATGATCTCAAAAGCTCCCCTACTCAATTCATTTAATTGCTCTTGTGGCGTCACCGTAATTCTTGACATAATTAATCTCTCCTCAGAGCCTCTAGTCTATTTGCTCTGACAAGATTAGTGAATCAAATTGTGGAAAAAATTGATTGAGGAAGGGGGGAATTAGAAATAAAAGGACGTTTTACTGCTTTCGCCGTCGCTGGCCCACCCTTTTTTCTGAGTGACTGATTCGTATTTTTGCATAAAAACTTCTTGTCCTAGCTTGAAAAACTCCACTGAGTGCTTATAGCACAACCAAAATTCATGGTAGCGATATTTCTTGTAGATCCTTTCTTTGCTGAAGGATTTGAAATCTTCGACCTCATCTGTAGCACCACATATAGCACATTCGTGTCTCATACTTGTATTATCGGAAAGGAATTTTTACATTTGACTAAAGTTTTTTTGAGGTTCCTCATATACTATATATTTGTACAACTTAGACGTATAGGCCAAGAAGAAACATGAATTATTTTAAAGAAAATATTGTCTTCTTTGATGGTCACTGTGGACTTTGCAGTGAGTTTGTTGACTTCGTTTTAAAAATTGATAGAAAAAACCACTTTAAATTTTCACCTCTCCAGAGTGAATTTGCTAAAAATCACCTCCCAGAGAAGATGACGAGCGATCTTTCCACAGTAGTC
The DNA here is from genome assembly GCA_035306925.1 of Bacteriovoracaceae bacterium. GTDB lineage: Bacteria > Bdellovibrionota > Bacteriovoracia > Bacteriovoracales > Bacteriovoracaceae > Peredibacter. The sequence goes on from DATGND010000274.1 coordinate 2,068, forward strand.
ATCACCATTGATGGACAAACCTTTACGAAAGCGCAAGCTGTTCTACTTCTTTTTAAAAAAGTTGGAGGGATTTGGGGGCTATTCTCAATATTCCGCTTCCTACCTAAAGGAATCTTAAATTTCTTCTATGATCAAATTGCTAAACACAGATACTTAATTATGCCTAAAAAAGAAAACTGTCGTTTGCCCACCCCACAAGAGAAAGAGAAATTTATCCTCTAACACTTCGCTAAGGGATTCAAAATTAATCATTAATATTGCGCTATCTGACTAACGCCTACTTTCCCGTATCTATTTTTTTATTATACAAGCTCACCAAAAGGTGGGCCTCATGAAACATTTCTTTTCCGTTTTATTTTTATTTTTTACTTTTTCACTCCATGCATTTGATCCCGCAGTTTTTAGAAACAACAAAGAAGCTCTCTCCCGACAAGTGAGCAATGAAGATATTGAGAGAATGAAATACTGGCTTAAACAGAGAAACCTTTCCGAAGAACAGATGTATCATCTCTCGTCCAACTTTCTCAATGGAGTTCTTTCCGACTTTGTTGAACAGGATACATACTGTGACCTTTATCTACCTTATTTATTCTTAGACGTTTTAAAAGGTGAAGGTGTTGTTACTCGTGACGATGATATCTATCAGTTCTATGTTTATCTTAGACATTCCAATCTTATTGATGATCTTTTCTACGACCTTCTCAAAAAATCCACACGAATCGTTGTGAATTTTGAACAAAACAAGAACAGACCTATCGGGAGAAGACCACTTAATCTCTATAAGAGATACTCTCGAGTTGATGACTTGGAAAAATTCTATCAACCATTTAAAAGCTGGCCAGATGAAGTAGACAGTTGCACCATCCAAACCTATTTAAGACATATAAACCAATTGAATCTTTCTAACTCAAAATCAAGAAATAAAGATCTCAAAAAACTAAACTGGCTGGGATATCAACAAGGAATTTTATCACTAGAAAATTATAACCGGCTGGAAATTCTTCGCGAAGCCTATATTACCAACTGGCCCATAACCACTGCTCGATATATCGACATCATTAAGAATGCAAAAGATAAAAAAGCCATCGTAAGAGAAGAAGCATCAACTGATGACTTCAACATGACCTATGTCTTACGGAAAGAGAATATAACTCGTCGAGGAAAACTCTATGCTGCTTACAACTCTACCCAAATCTTTCTTTTGTCTCAAATCATAGAAAGAACTGCTAAAAGAATGGATGCCAAGTATGTTGAGCTTTCTTTTCAATATACAGATGATCCTGAAGGAGAAGGAGAAATCTATGTTCTCTCTCCGATGGAACAATATCGAGTTTCTATCAACATGTTAAAAAAAGAAATTGCCGAACTTGTTAGATCAGAAACTTTTAGAGGAACTCCGTTAGAATATGCGGATATCATTGCTGCTTCTTATGAGACAGGTCTTCTCAAGTCTGAAGATATTGAGCAGGTTTTAAAGTTTGAAGATTTTTGGAATCCCAAGGTTTCTCGTTGGCAGGCCTACAGAAATTATGCCTTCTCTCTTGCTGGAACAGCCACTTACTACCTTCCACCTCCTTGGAACATTCTAGGTGCTGTTGGACTTATTATGACTCAAATGAAGCTAACAGATAAACCTGAAGCCGACCCTGACGACAACTGGAACTCAATTATTTAACAAAAGAGAAACATCATGAAATACATTTTAATTGGATTGCTATTTGCTTCTCAAGTGGGATTTGCCTCCCAGGAGTTTAGAGTCATCGATCGCCAAGACCATTCTACAAAAACTTATTATAAAAAAGTCAGTTTAAAAGACCTTATCTCTGATACTCACTTTGAAGGAAAGTACTTTAAAATTGTTCATAAAAAATCAAATGAGCCTATATCTTTTAGTGACCCGGATCCCCAATTGGTTCAAAAGGCGGCCAATACCTATTACCATCTCACACAAGCCAAAGATTTCTGGTTGAATAATCTTCAAGTTTATACTCCTGAAAGCTTTCCTCAGTTAACCATCCGATTGGAAATCACCAACACCTTCAGCGAATTGGGTCACTATTCCCATGACAACTTTAACCCTCAGTACAATAACGCTCTTTCTATTCCTGAAGGGCAAACTCCTGAATGGGTTCCTGTTGAGAAACAAGATAAATGGGGTAAGGAAATTTGGTTCAGACCCAAAAAAGTTATTTCAACCAAAGAACTCACCAATACCTTAGGACCTAATCCTGTATCAGTGGCATTAAAGCAGATGCATGCACCTTTCATTAACTATACGGTCAATCAGTTTACAAAAACCCTCATTGATCATCTTTTTTACTCTGCCGAAATGACCACAAGTTTACGGTCAGACTTTAGTAGATTTCTGGGAACCATTGCTCTTAGTTATTTTGTTGTTGAATCTTCAAAAAAAATGGACCCCCTCTTTATGGAGAAATGGTTTTATCTGGATACCTCAATGGTTCCGGAAGTTATTTATCATGAGTACGCCCACTTAATTCTCAGTGACCACCTTGAAATGTCTCACTCTACTCCAGTCATTGAAGGCTATGCCGATTACTTCGCTGCGATCATGAGTGAAAAGAAAAAAGTTTATGCCAAAGTCCCTGGCCATAGTAATGCTAACCCTAAAGATCCTTATAATGACCGCCCTTACAATCATATGGATGAACATATCTCCAATGCCACATCTGATTTTGTTTTATCAGTTCTCTGGGACGTTAGAGAAACTCTTGGTAAGGAAGTTGGAGACAAAGTGATTTTTGAATCACGTAAAAAACTCAATACCAAGACGGCGACCATTTCCCATCACATGTTAAAGGCCCTTCTAGAAACATGTTCAGAAATATGTCCATCTCCTAGAAAGGATCGTCTCAAGCTTTATCAAACTTTCTCTAAACGCGGCTTCTAAAGTAGTTCCCCTTCCTTGTTGAGGAGGGGGATTATTTGTTTTTTCATTTTGTGATAACTCCATTTATAAAGCTGAAAGTATTCCTCTGGATTATAGAAACTCATCAGAAGAAAAATCATCATCCATTCAAAGAACGGAATCGCCATGGCCACTTCAATTCCTAAGTGAAGTAAGATTCCGCCTATCACGACAGGTGTTCTAAAACCCTTGAACCAAACGAGAGAACCAAGAGCAAATTCAATGAAAAGAGTTCCCCAAGTAGAAAGCTTAATGAGTAGTCTATTATCCAACAGCCAAGGTAAAGTCATATTTTTCATCGTATCTAAGCGAGTCGCATAATAAACCGCACTACCATCAAACCAGGTATCACCTTTGATCTTGGCCCAGAAAGTCCAGAGATAAACAACACTCACCTGGATCTGAATTAATCTCCATGTCCATTGGGAACCAGTTATGGGTAATGGCCTTCCTTTTCGTCGGGCGAGATAAGAATCAACTGATAGAACATTAAAACAAGGACTCCAAACAAGAATGACGAATATACAACGGATCAGAACATCCGCAGAGCTTAGTATCCACACGTTTCTCATGTGAAGGGAAACTATGCCAATTAAAGCTCCGAAAAGAGCAACGCGAGTTTGCCACCCTATCGTTACCAGGAAAAGAGATACGAGTGTAAGAATATAGATACCCCACGCATTGGCACTCGTATTGTTAACAATTTTAAAAAGACTTAATTGAAACTCAGGATAATGATTTTTTACCACTTCCCATGAAACAATTCCCTGGGGACCATAAAAATCTTCCACATTACCTAATTCAAATAAAATATTAACAAATACCAAAGCTCCCCAGAGAATTCTAAAAATAGCTAAGTTATAAGTGGGCCTTTCTTGATAGAAAAAACGATTCCATCCTTTGGCCAGGTAGTTGAAAGTCAGCATCATAAAACCTCGTTTGTGTAAAATGCAAAACTCTTGTACTGCTTTCTGAACTCTGAGTGCTTATAAAATCTCTTATTCCAGTTCGGTATAACGTCCCAGTAACGTGTAAGGGTCACCTTAGTAGGAAGCTTATAATTGTTTTTCTCTTTGAGTTTTCGCAACACGAACTTACTAGCATCTTCCCATAAGAATTTTTTATTATCTGATCTAAGATTTTCGGAAGAAAACTTTCGGTACTTCTCCCCATAAAGATACTTATTCAGCATGCTCATTCCGATACCTTTATGAAAGTCAAAAGTATCTTTCGTACCATCTTCATATTCCACTTCCCCGACCACATAAGCATCCATTCGACTAGGGTTCGGTGAAAACATAAACCATGTTTGATTAGTTCCTATACTGCTCTCAAATATATCTACAGGGCGATAAATTGTTTCAAAGAACTTAGTGTCCGTAGGAAGATGAGTTCTTAACATTGTCATGAAAACAAAAATGATAAAGACGTTGGCACCTATTCTTTTTAAAGACTTCATGCTGACCTCTTCGAGAAAACGAAGGTCCCAAGAACAGGGACCTTCATTAAGAGAAAAATATTAAACAGGGTTACTTGATGTATAACCACCGTTTTTGCCACCCCAGCCGGATTTGCCACCCCAGCCGGATTTGCCACCGTGGCCGGATTTGCCACTGTGGCCGGATTTTCCACCCCAGCCGGATTTACCACCGTGGCCGGACTTACCGCCCCAACCGTTTTTACCACCCCAACCATTCTTACCAGAAGTGTGGCCTTTAGTTGTTTCTCCGGTTGTGTCTCCATTGTCGCCAGTAGTAGTTGTAGGAACTTCTTCCTCTTGAAGATCACCTTTATCTTTATCCTTCTTAATAATGATGTAAGCAACAACACCTACTACAATGATCCCAACCAATACCGCTACACGACGATAGCTACCAGAAGCTCCACCAGAGAAGCCGACACCTTCTTGATAGTTCTTCGCCATAAAGTTCATGATTTGTTCAGAAGCTTCTTCTTCTGAAAGACCTTGCTTCTTCATCGTTGAGATTAATCTTTCGTAATCTTTTTTAGCAGCATCGTTTAGGATGTTGTTTAACATGTAGTCTTGGATCTGATCTTCTGTAACCCCTCTTTTCTTTAACTCAAGTAAAGAGTTCTCCAACTCTTTCTGAGCAAAGTTTTGGAAGTAAGGATCTTTTTGGTCCCACTCAACAGTCATATCATATCGAAACTTATTAAAAGCATTCTCGATAAGCTTTGAACTGTTCTCAACTACCTTGTATTCCTCATACGTACTTGCTTGTAGGCTACTTGGAATAGAAGAAGTCATGAATAACGAGAGAGCAACTGCACAGCTAATTCCACGTGTAAAACTTTTCATACATCCTCCTTATTGATGTTTTGAGTTTTCCAACGGTGGAATCATATGAAGAGCGCAGATATGCTCGTCAATTTTGATGATTATTAGTTTTTTCTGTTTGAACTATTGAACTTACTTTTGACAAAGACCGCATTTAACAACAACAAAAGAAAAATTTAGGTAACCTTTAAGAGAATCGGGTTAATCCATGAAGAAGTGATCTGACACAGCTTAATTCTTAGCACGAAGTCGTAAATCCTTACCTTTTAAAAGTTGAAAATTTAATTTTTAATGGAGACCCTTCGAAACATTGATAACTAGCTGATTAGCCGGAGCAGCTACCGAGTCCACTGCCCCTAACCAGTAATTTTTTCATTAATAGGTCATTGGGCACTTTTCAACTTGTATCCTTTTACGTATACACTAAAAAAATTTTCTCGAGGTAAAAACTATGAAAAAAACGACTTTTCTTTCTGCTCTTATTCTAACATTAGTTTCTTTCAGTGCTTTTTCCGCTGATTACAGAATCAGACGAGTTGAAACACTTGGTGATCTTAAACATAAAGTTATCTTCCAAAGCCGTGATCTAAAGAAGGTTCCTCAAACTAATATCCTAACAGGCCGTCTTGTGGTGATGTGGGGTGTTCACAGATATCAAATCGTTGATGGCTACTACACTTGTTCTGCGAAAAACTTTTGTAAGCTTTACGACTATAAGCATGTGGCCATGTATGAAAAGTGCGTAGTGAAAAAGAAAAAAGTAGATTGTACTAAGCCTGTTACAAGAAGCAGCTACGATGATGGTTCAAGTAATGACATCAGAGTTTATGAAGACCCTGATCGCGTTTACGACGAATTTGATAATGGAAGAGACCACTGGGATTATGAGCCAGAGTTTCCAGTTCGTATTAATGATGAATTTCCAGGATTACATTTCTAGAAAAAAGGCTCCCTTTTGGGAGCCTTTTTTTTATCTTTTTCTTAAAACTAAGCCAGTGGCTTCATAAACACTCTTGAGGGTTTTCTCTGCTCTTATTTCGGCTTTAGCAGCTCCCTCATTCATCAACTGATCCAGATAATCTTTATTCTTCATAAGATCGAGGTACTTCTCACGCACTGGAGATAGCTTATCAACAACGATCTGGGCCAGATCAACTTTTAGATGGCCATAAAGCTTACCTTCATAAATTCTTTCGATCTCTTCAAAGCTCTTTCCTGTAAGGGCTGAATAAATATTCATAAGATTCGAAAGCCCTACTTTATTCTCTGTATCATATTTAACAACGGTATCTGAGTCAGTCGTTGCGCTCTTGATCTTCTTTTCGATTTTCTTAGGTTCATCAATAATGGCAATGAAGTTCTTTTCATTATCATCAGATTTAGACATTTTCTTTGTTGGCTCTTGGAGAGACATGATTCTCGCACCTACTTTACCAACATAGGCTTCCGGCATTTTAAAAATACCTTCGCCGTACCTATTTTCCCAAAAGCCCACGATGTCACGGGTAAGCTCCATATGTTGTCTTTGATCATCACCCACAGGGACTAAATCGGCCTGATAAAGAAGAATATCAGCGGCCATCAGTACTGGATAACTGAAAAGCCCTGCATTCACGTTTTTAACATGTTTTTCAGCTTTTTCTTTAAACTGAGTCATTCGATTTAAATACCCCATTGGAGTAAGACAAGTCAGTATCCAGGCCAGCTCAGCATGCTGATGGATTTGAGATTGAACGAAAATCGTATTTTTTTGCGGGTCCAGACCGAGTGCCAGGTACTGAGCATAAAAGCTATAAATACGATCCTTTAAAATTTTGGGATCCTGCTGAACAGTTAGAGCATGAAGGTCTGCTAAAAAGTAAAGACAATCATATTCATCTTGTAACTTAGTCCAGTTACTGATTGCTCCAATATAATTTCCAAGAGTTAAATTTCCAGTTACGGTACTACCACTTAAAATTGTTTTCTTCATAGCTAAACTATAACTCTGGAAATGATTGCAGGCAATTAGCAACTAAACTTTTTTGTAGATTACTGCATTGGCCAGTTTAATGGGCTCAAAGCTTGACTTGAGACCTAATAAACTCTCTCCCGCCCCTAGATAGAGGGTACTCCCCGAATCCATATGAGCAGCAACTTTATCCAGAATGCGTTGTTTGTTTTTTACACTTTGATAAATCAGAATATTCCTAAGAAAAACAATTTCAAAGCGAGTGCCAAGATCAAAATCATCCAAGAGGTTTAGTTGCAAAAATTCTATCTTATTATTAATTTCGTTAGAAACAATCCACTGATTAGGGCCAAGATTTTTAAAATACTTTT
>DATGND010000275.1:0-3784 GCA_035306925.1 Bacteriovoracaceae bacterium
GCGATTATTTCAGGAGCAGCTTTTATCAATGCTTGTGAAATTACTAAGCGCGAACCTAAAGATGTTAAAGTTGTTGTATCTGGTGCGGGCGCCGCTGCTATTGCTTGTACAAACTTCTTTATTAGTCTTGGAGTAAGAAAAGAAAACATTCTTATGGTTGATTCCAAAGGTGTTATCTACAAAGGTCGTAAAGAAGGAATGAACAAATACAAAGAAGAGTTTGCTGCTGAAACATCTGCTAGAACTCTAGCTGATGCTATGAAGGGAGCGGATTGCTTCATTGGTTGTTCTGCTAAAGGCCTGGTCACCAAAGACATGGTTAAATCTATGGCCAATGACCCAATCATTTTTGCGATGGCCAACCCAGATCCGGAAATCACTCCGGAAGAAGTTGCTGAAGTTCGTTCTGATGCCATTATGGCCACTGGTCGTTCCGACTATCCAAACCAAGTTAATAACGTTCTCGGTTTCCCATTTATTTTCAGAGGAGCACTCGATGTGCGTGCTCGCAAAATTAATGAGGAAATGAAAATTGCAGCAGCTTACGCAATTGCAAGTCTTGCTAAAGAAGAAGTTCCAGAAGATGTGAAAAGAGCTTATGGAAATGAAGACTTCTCATTTGGTCGAAATTACCTCATTCCAAAACCATTTGATAAACGAGTTCTTACGACAGTATCTCCTGCTGTAGCAAAAGCAGCGATGGATTCAGGTGTAGCAAGATTCCATATCTCTGATATGAATGCTTATGCTAATTCTCTAAAAGAGCGTCTTGGGCAGACTGGTGCTGTAATGAGAAATATTCGCTCACAACTACCAAGCTCTGAAAAACAAAAGATTGTTTTTGTAGAAGGAACAAACTCAAAGATTTTAAAAGCAGCTTCAATTCTAAAAGATGAGGGATTAATCGAGCCGATTCTTCTGGGAAGAGATGAAGACATTCAGGCTAAAATGAATAGTCTCAAAATATCAAACCTAAAAGACATCACAATCATCAATCCAGAAGAGTCTGAACATTATAACAGCTTCACGCAGGAATACTTTAAGCAACGTCAAAGAAAAGGTGTTTCTTTTGCTTACGCAAAGGACATTATGAAGAGAGGAAACTATTTCGGCTCCATGATGGTTAAGATGGGCATTGCTGACGGAATGATTACCGGTGCAACTCAAAACTATCCAGAGTGTATTAGCCCAATCTTAAAAGTTGTGGGCTCCGCCGGAAGACAGAAAGTTGCTGGTGTAATGATGCTTGTCTTCAAGCAGAAAATTGTTTTCCTTGCTGACTGTACTGTACAAATGAATCCAGATGCTCAGGACATTGCCGACATCGCGATTTCAACAGCAGGTCTCTATAGAAATATTATGAAGTCCGAACCAAGAGTAGCTTTCCTTTCTTACTCAAACTTCGGTTCTAATAGAGGTCCAGGAGCAGTCAAAATGGCGGAAGCAGCAAAGCTTGCCAAACTAAAAGATCCAACTCTCATCGCAGATGGAGAAATGCAGGCTGACGTAGCCACTAATCATGAGATCATGAAGAACCTTTTTGATTTCTGTGCTCTTGATAAAGCTGCAGACGTTCTTATTTTCCCAGATCTAGCTTCTGCAAACATCAGCTATAAGCTTTTGGCCCAACTAGGTGGAGCGACTCCGATTGGCCCAATTCTTCTGCCTCTAAAGCATGCTATTAACATCGTTCAGAGAACATCTTCTATTGAAGAGATTGTTAATATGAGTCACCTGACTGCTCTAGTTGCACAAGAAATCAAAGCTTATAAAGCAAAGAAAGCTTAAGGAGAATATATGTCATTTGAAAAAACAATTATTAAAACAGATAAAGCACCAGCAGCTGTAGGGACATACTCTCAAGGAGTCTTTTTCAATGGTGTTTATTATTTCTCAGGTCAAATCGGTTTCGATATTAAGACCGGTGAATTAGCAACTACATTTGATGAGCAACTTTCTAACATTCTTAAAAACATTGATGGTCTTCTTGAGTCTCAAGGACTCACTAGAAATAACATCATCAAAACGACTGTTTTTCTAACTGATCTACAGGACTTTGGAAAAGTTAACGAAGCTTATATTAACTACTTTACTGCTCCTTACCCTGCTCGTTCTTGTGTACAAGTTGCGGCCCTTCCTCGTGGTGCATCTGTAGAAATAGAAGTGATTGCTGCAAAATAGATGTTTAATAAAGAATACGTATTTGAAACTAAATCTACAAAGCTTAGACGCTCACTTATCAGTGGGCTTCTAAGCTTTGTTTTTATTCTTGCTATTCTTGCCTCATTTATCGTTTACATACCTTACTTTGGTAGAAATCAAAAAGAATTAACAGATAAGGCCCTCTACCAAATTTCTCCCGACGCCATTGCGGTTTACACTGGAGATAAGGGCCGCATTTCCTATGCCTTAGATCTTCTGAAGAAAAATCCATCGGCCAAACTTTTTATCTCAGGAGTTTATGCTACAAACTCTTTCCAGACTCTTCTTACTAAGAATGAAATCATTTCTGCAGAAGAGCTTGAGGGTGTTCAAGTAGATCTTGATTATAACTCGAGAGATACCTTTGAGAATGTTCGCGAGACTGTGGACTTTCTGAAGCACAATCCGGAATTAAATAAGATTCTTATTATTTCTAGTGACTATCACATCCTGAGAATTAAAATGATCGTCTCTCATTACCTTAAAGACTCAGAGAAAGACTTTTACTTTGATAGCACTATCACTAATTTCAATAACAGAAAGAATATCAAAAAATTATTCTGGGAAACTTTGAAAATCTTCAGAACATTTATTCTTCTCAATGTTTTAGGAATTGAAATCAACCAATAGCGGCTAAGAACTAGGAGTTACCACCTATAACCGCCACCCAGATAATAACTAAAAGCAAGATTAACGGTATCGTTCTTTTGGTCTAGATCTCTTTTAACACCATTTACTCTTTCAAACGATTTACTATCTGAAATCTGGTGGGCCACTTGAGAAGCCTTCATCGTAAAGAAGTAACCATTTTGAGCAATAAGATTTATTCCCACACTAAATTTTTGGGAAACAAAGCTATTATCGATTTGCGTTCGATAATCCTCATTAAGAGAGTCTGTTCTCATTTGATAATTAAAGCGAAAGAAGCTTTTCCCCATTCCGATCCCTGCTTCGATAAAGGGTTCGAAATACATCTTTATTTTATGATCTAACATGAATGCAGGAGCATTAAATTCTGTTATATAGCTTAGGACCTGAGAAACTTCTCCGCCCCAAATATTCCCCTGTTTCTGTGAGAAGGATCGCTCAAGATCACCTCCCCCTACGGATTTCTTTGGTTCAAAAAGAGTCCCAACAAAGTATCCTTCAATCTGAGTTCTTGTAACAAACCCCTTACCTAAGTAAAAATCCCTTCCAATTCCAATTCGTGCACCAGTAAGGACTTCATCTTTATTCGAAAAAGATTTATTTTGACCTGAATAGTTTCTTTCAACTGGTAACCCTTGAGCTTCTAAACCAAAAATACTCACCCAATTAGATTTATTAGGATTATAGATATGTGTTTTATCCATCTCCCGACCTAAGAAAGGCTTATAATCCGTCTGCGCAGAAGCAAAAGAAGAAAAAAGGAGTAATGATGTGGCATATATAAGTGAGTATTTCATAAAACTAATTATCAGATGCACCTAGATGGGTGTCAAAAGTTTTCTTATTAACCAAGCAGGCGAGTCCAGTACTAATGACAGACACTTAAGAATGGCAGTTATGCACGATTAACGGAAATGACTTCTTCCATTTGCTC
>DATGND010000276.1:0-6670 GCA_035306925.1 Bacteriovoracaceae bacterium
CACAAACGGAAAAAATGAAGTTCGGGCATCGAGGGGCCAACCATCCGGTCAAAGATCTCATTAAAGATCGAGTTTATATTACCTCTCAAAACCATGGTTATCATGTAGTGAAGGAAACTTTAGAAAATACAGAACTTGAACTAACTCAAGTAAATTTGAATGACGGCTCCGTTGAAGGTCTTAAGCATAAGAAGTATCCAGCTTTTTCTGTACAATACCATCCAGAAGCTTCTCCAGGACCGGAAGATACCTACTTTTTATTTGATGACTTTTTAAACTCTATCGGGAATGAATATGCCAAAAAGAAATGATATCAAGAAAGTTTTAGTCATTGGTTCAGGTCCCATAGTTATTGGACAAGCCGCTGAATTTGATTATTCCGGAACTCAAGCAGTACGCTCTCTTATTGAGGAAGGGATTGAAGTGGTACTCATTAATTCCAATCCTGCCACGATCATGACCGATAAGGAGACTGCCCATAAAGTTTATATCGAACCCCTTACTGAAGAATTCATTCTCAAAATCATTTCTCTGGAAAGACCTGATGGACTTCTACCAACACTAGGAGGACAGACGGCCCTTAACCTCGCTGTATCTCTTAAAATCAACGGGCATCTGGATCGCTTAGGAGTGGAACTTCTAGGATGTAAAGTTGATACCATTCAAAAAGCAGAAGATAGAAAACTATTTAAAGAGCTCATGCACCAGATAGGTGAACCTGTTCCGGCCAGCACCATTGTTAATACCGTGGAGGAAGCCATCAAGTTTAGTGAAGAAGTTAGTCTGCCTCTAATCGTTCGCCCGGCCTATACTTTAGGTGGAACAGGAGGAGGAGTTGTTAAAACACTCCAGGAGTTAAAAGAAATCACTGAATCAGGTCTCAATGCCTCTCCTATTCATCAATGTCTTATTGAAAAGTCCATCGCAGGTTTTAAAGAAATTGAATATGAAGTGATCAGGGATGGCAAAGATAACTGCATTATCATCTGTAATATGGAAAACATTGATCCCGTTGGTGTGCATACAGGAGACTCCATTGTGGTGGCACCTTCACAGACCCTAAGTGATCGTGACCATCAAATGCTTCGTTCCTCTGCTCTTAAAATCATCAGAGCTCTAAAAATCGAAGGAGGATGTAATGTTCAATATGCTCTTGATCCTCATTCCAATCAGTATTATGTTATCGAAGTAAATCCAAGGGTATCTCGCTCCTCCGCTCTTGCTTCAAAAGCAACTGGTTATCCAATTGCTAAAGTAGCGGCTAAGATTGCCATCGGACTAGGTCTTGATGAAATCATCAATCCAGTGACCAAAAAAACCTTCGCTTGCTTTGAACCTGCTCTGGACTATGTGGTCACTAAAATTCCTCGTTTTGCTTTTGATAAATTTCCTAATGCTAATCGACGACTGGGCACTCAAATGAAGGCTACCGGTGAAGTAATGGGAATCGGTCGCAACTTGGAAGAGTCTTTCCTAAAAGCAGTCCGTTCACTGGAATTAAAACTTGATCACCCTTTTTTGAAGAAAAATAACCTAAACCTGGCCGAGAAAATCCAAAGACAAGATGATGAACGCATATGGGCCATCTTTGAAGCCCTTCGTTCCGGAATGAGTGTTAAAGAAATTCACCAGATGACTCAGATCGATTCTTTCTTCATCAATAAATTTAAAAATATTACTGATCTGGAAATCGAGTTAAAAAACAATAAACATTCAGTAGAACTTTTAAAGGAAGCGAAAACTCGTGGCTTTGCCGACTCCTTTATTGCAACTCTATGGGATTCCTCTGAAAAAGAAATACGCTCTTTAAGAAGTCAGCATCATATCAAACCTCAATACAAAATGGTTGATACGTGTGCAGCTGAATTTGAATCGACTACTCCATACTTTTACTCAACCTATGATGAGTTTGATGAAGCTCATCCGACTTCTCGTGAAAAAATTATTGTCTTAGGTTCAGGCCCTATACGTATCGGACAGGGAATTGAATTTGACTACGCCACTGTTCACGCTATTAAGGCCATTAAAGACAGTGGGCTTGAGGCCATTGTTATCAATAATAATCCAGAGACCGTTTCAACTGACTTTGATCTTTCTGACCGTCTTTACTTTGAACCTCTTACTCTTGAGAACGTTTTAGATATTGTTGAAAAAGAAAAACCTAAAGGTGTCATCGTTCAGTTTGGTGGACAAACCGCTATTAACTTAACAACTGCTCTTGCTCAATATGGAGTAACCATTCTTGGAACCAGTGTGGAAGATATCGACCGAGCTGAAGATCGCAAACGCTTTGAATCTCTCTTAAGAGAAATTAATATCGCTCAACCTCTTGGCTTTAGTGTGACTACACATAAAGAAGCCTTAGAGCGTGCTGAAGAGATCTCTTACCCTGTTATGGTTCGCCCTTCCTATGTCTTAGGAGGACAGGCCATGGAAATCGTTTACTCCGTTGAGGAACTCAAAACCTACTTACATGAAAACCATCAAGAAGGCTCTCCTCTCTTAGTTGACCGTTATTTAATCGGAAGAGAAATAGAAGTGGATGCGATCTGTGATGGAAAAGATGTCTTCATTCCGGGAATTATGGAACATATTGAAAAGGCCGGTGTCCACTCAGGAGATTCCATTGCTGTCTATCCTCCGCAAGGACTCTCTCAAGAAATCATTGATAAGCTTGTGGAGATGACTAATAAAATTTCTCTTTCTCTTAACATCAAAGGATTAATTAACTTTCAGTTTGTTATCTCCAAGGGAGAAGTTTTTGTTCTAGAAGTAAACCCTCGATCTTCGCGAACAGTTCCTTTCCTTTCTAAAGTAACTAATATTCCAATGGCCCAAATTGCCACTAAGGTTCATCTGGGTATAGACCTCAAGTCTCAGGGAATCTCTTCAGGACTTCTTCCTTTTAAGGATGAAGTGGCCATTAAGGCCCCTGTATTTTCCTTTGCTAAACTTAGTGATGTGGAAATTGCTCTCGGTCCTGAGATGAAATCCACCGGTGAAGTGATGGGGAAAGATAAAATTTTTGAAAAGGCTCTGCATAAAGCATTTCTCGCAACAGGTATTAATATTCCTCAATCAGGACATCTGCTAGTCACTCTTCGTGACCAGGATAAAGAAGAAGCTCTTCCACTTATTAAAAGATTTGTCGATTTAGGCTTTCATATTATGGCCACCCCAGGAACTGCTTCCTTCCTCTCGGAGAGAGGTTTAGAAGTAAGTTCTATTCATAAAATCGGTCGAGCAAGCCATGACCTTCTAAGTGAGGTTCAATCAGGACGAGTCACTTTAATCTTAAATACAATTTCCAAAGGAAAGAATGTAGAATCGGATGGTTTTAAGATGAGACGTTCGGCCGTTGAGCGAGGAATTCCTTGTCTCACTTCTCTGGATACCTGCGAAGCGCTCTTAAAAATTATTGAGCGTAATAGCTTTACGATGGAGGCCTTATCATGAATGAGAAGATCATCCTTGCCCTTGATTTATCCACCAAGGAAGAAGTGGAAAAAACGATTTTAAAATTTCGTGAAAAAATAAAGTGGGTCAAAGTGGGGATGGAACTTTTTTATTCACAAGGCCCGGATATTGTCCACTATCTCAAAGACCAGGATTTCTCCATCTTTCTTGATCTAAAGCTACACGATATTCCTAATACTGTCGGCCAGGCCTTAAAAAACCTCTGTAAGCTTCCCATTGATATGATCAACCTTCATACTCTAGGAGGAAGCAAAATGATGAGTGAAGCGAGTGCAGTGGTTAAAGACTCTCTTTATTCACCTTACCTTATTGGTGTTACTCAACTCACCAGCACGGATGAACAGGCCTTCATTGAACTCGGCTTTAGAGGAAGTTTAGTGGATAACGTGGCCCATCTTGCACAGCTTGCCCATCAAAACCATTTGGATGGTGTTGTCTGCTCAGCACATGAAGTTCCCATTATAAAAAACATCTGCGGAGCTGATTTTTTATGTGTCACCCCTGGCATTCGCTTACTAGGTTCAAGTTCTGACGATCAGAAAAGAATCATGACTCCTGATAATGCTCTTAAACTTGGAAGTGATTTTTTAGTCATGGGTCGAACTCTTATCAATAACCCTCAACTGATTGATCAAATTCCTGGAGAAACTCTGTGAACCGTCGAATTGCTAATATTCTTCTCAATGAAAAAGCTGTTTTCTTTCGTCCCGATGAACCTTTCACCTGGACTTCTGGAATTAAGGCCCCTATCTACTGCGACAATCGCCTTCTAATCTCCGATCAATCGGCAAGAAAAGAAGTAGTCAATTCATTTAATAGCCTTATCAAGGAAGAGAATATCGCTATTGTAGGAACCGCCACTGCAGGTATCCCTTGGGGAGCATGGATTGCTTGGGAAAAAAATCTTCCTTTTGCTTATATTCGTTCTTCTGAGAAAAAACACGGAAGGCAAAATGCCCTGGAAGGAAAACTTACCCCTGGGCAGAAAGTCATCTTGATCGAAGATCTGATCTCTACAGGAAAAAGCTCCCTTGATGCAGCTGAAAAGCTCATTCATCTAGGTCATCCAGTCACTAAAGTTATGAGTATCTTTACTTATAACTTTCCCGGTGTAAAAGAGCGCTTCACTAAAATGGGAATTGAAGCAATTAGTCTCACAGACTTTGAAGTTCTTGCCGAAGAGGCCCGCAGTTGTGGTAACCTTGATGAGTCTAATTTTTTACACGTTATCAACTGGAAGAATGAGCAGAAAGTAGTATGAACCTTGAATATAAAAAAAACACCCTCCACTTCTCAGGAGTCTCCATCAAGGAAGTGGCCAAAAAACATAAAACCCCCTTCTATCTTTACTCTGAAGAAATCCTCTCGGAGAACTATCTGGATTTCTTTCATGGAGCACTAGAAGCAGGACTTCACCATCCCCTTATTTGCTTTGCGGTTAAATCAAACTCCAATAAAGAATTTCTAAAAATTCTGGCAAGCCTGGGTTCTGGTGCAGATATTGTTTCCGGAGGAGAACTCTTAAGGGCACTGGAAGCAGGTATCCCGGCCAACAAAATTGTTTTCTCAGGAGTTGGTAAAACTGCTGAGGAAATAGAATTAGGTCTTAAAAAGGGAGTTTATTCCTTTAACATCGAAAGTATTGAAGAGCTTGAGCTGATCAATACCCTTGCTCGCAAGCTAAAAAAGACTGCTCGCATTTGTTTCCGCTTCAATCCAGAAGTTGAGTCTAAAACTCACAAGTATATTTCGACCGGAAATAAAACCCATAAGTTTGGTATCCTAAAAAGTGATATCCTTAAAACCCTTAAGAACAAAAAATACTGGACTCACTCAAGGCCTGTGGGTCTATCTATTCACATCGGTAGTCAGCTTCTTGATCTTAGGGCCACGAAGAAGGCAATTGAAAGAATGTGTGCTCTCGCCTTGGAGTCTAAGGTTAATTATGAATTCTTAGATGTAGGTGGCGGTCTAGGAATCGATTACCATCCAGAAGAAACGCCGAAGGTTCCAAAGATTTCAGATTATATGAATATGATTCATCAAACTTTGGAAAAAAATTATTATTCCCAAACCACCAATCTACCGCGCGTTGTTTTTGAGCCAGGCAGAAGAATCTCGGCTAAAACGGGAATTCTGGTGATGAGTGTTCTTCGCAATAAAGTATCAGAGAATAATCACTTCACCATTCTGGATGGAGGGATGAATGATATGATGAGACCTTCACTTTATGAGGCCTATCATGAAATTTACCCAGTAAGTAAATCATCCAGGAAGCCGATTCTTTCTCATATTGTAGGGCCAATTTGTGAGACTTCTGATCTTTTCGGTACAAGAAAAATCGCTCCCATGAAGGCGGGAGACTTGGTTATTCTGCGAGATGCAGGAGCCTACGGCTACAGTATGGGATCAACCTATAATTTAAGGGGTCGCCCTGCAGAGCTACTGATAAACTTAAATAGAAAAATCCAGGAGATTAATCCTGCCGGCCATTACAAGGAACTAAAATAAAAAAGGGACTCAAAAGAGTCCCTTTTTTTATCAAGCATTAACGAGCTTTATAAGTGAGTTTTCGAGAAGCAGAAAGGTTAGGAAAATCTGTTTCATTAAGCAGTCTTCCTTTATTCTTAAATTCCACAGCTGCAGTAATTTCAAACTTACCGCCGCGAACATCAAGATTTAAGCGAGAGAAATCAACTCTTGCTAGTGTCTTATTACCGATAGAAGTTAGTTCCACTTCATGAGATCGAAGAGCTCTATCAATAAGGACTTTATCTTTTCCTAATAGTTTGTCATGAACGATTTTTAATTTGAATGAAAGCTCGTCAATATCAGAAAGCTTAGCAACTTCAAAGTTAAGACCGTTATCTTCTACTTTCAGACTTCCTAAAGTAAGGGTCGAAAGAATTGGAGCTGCTTCAATTAACTCAATATCGTAAGTAACATCCATGAACTTAGTGCCATTAGCGACGTGTGAATTATCATGTCTGTCTTTAATCATCACAAAATAATTACGGATACCATTGGCCTTAAGATACAGGCTGTCTCCATGAAGATGAGCACTGATCACACCCTTCACATCACCAAACTCTGAAGCATTTAGAATATTGATAGATAATCTTGCTTCAACATCGTAATCCTTAACTTGGTAAGGAACTCTTTCAGTTTTTTGACAAGAGTAAGCAACTGTTCT